>JBAZKM010000007.1 GCA_041650805.1 Candidatus Omnitrophota bacterium
ACGGTATATGGGCCAGGTACGGCACTGGCACCTGGGCATTACTCAGCTCCGCCACCCCCGAATCTATGGCCTCAGGCGACATTGACGGTAACGGCAAGGACGATATAGTGATCGACTTCGGGCCTGAGTACGGCATATGGATACTAGGCGATAGCGGCCTATGGACCAGGGTGAGCGATGTGGACCCCGGGTCTATCGTAACGGGAGACCTGGACGGCGATAACCTCGGCGATATAGTCATCGACTTCGGATCGGAGTACGGTATATGGGCGAAGCATCAGGACGGCACATGGGAGGAGATACATGGGTTGAGCGCGAAATGAGGGAAGGGCGAATAAAATGTGTATAAAAAAATATTGTTATATGACCATAATATTAATGAGCGTCGTGTCAGCCCCTTGCACAGCCGACTTCTCTTATGCAAATACTCCTCCTATCGCGGAGACAATCCAAATAGAGGTGTCTCAGAACCAGCCAAAAGACATAGTGCTTCAGGGAAGCGACCCTGATGGCGATCCTATAGTATATACGATAGTGTCATACCCCGCCTATGGCGCGCTCACCGGCGCACTGCCTGATCTCACATATACGCCTTCTGCCGAATATTATGGCGCTGATTCATTCACCTTTAAAGTAAATGACGGTGCAGCCGATTCAGAGATAGCGACGATATTCATTATCGTGACACCTGACGTTACTTTGGATGTGTACGCCGAAGAGGAGATACGCGATATCTATCCGACCGTCATCGGAGGCAACGAAGTGTACCATTACTCAAGCATATTGTGGCTCATGTATGATTATTCTAAGGATAGCAACCTTTCAAAGATGTGCTGGCGCGTGCATCTCTCCGACAATGGGTGGGGCATAAAATGGGATACCAATCTTATCGACCAGCGCTCGGTGATATCCACATATAATCTCGAAGGCCTTAACGGCTCCTCTCAGGTTTTCGTCCCACCTGACGGGTTTTATACAACTTACGATAATGTCGATCATAACCAGGGTAATAAATTTGTGGTGGATTACTGGGAAGCTACGGATATGGACCATTCGGGAGTGGTGATAAAAGGCACTCAGGCCGCCAACGCATACCAGAGGGTCATATTCGCCCAGAAACCTGCGATACCGCTATATGTGCGTCTCGATGTGAAGATAGACAGCGCGCGCACATTTCGCTCGATCAATTCCGGATGGGTATTGTTGAATAATGATAATAACTTTGAGGTCCGTTTTACCAATGACAGGCGGCTTGATATACGCTGCCGCGATACCCTGAATAAAATAAAACAGCTGGCCCTCTCGCCTGTCCTTGAGCTTGACCGTTATTATTCCATCGAGGTATATTACGGCAATAACGAATGCGCCTATTGGCTGGACGGTTCAGAAATAGACAGGGCATCGCTCACCACAAGAGCGAATATACAGGAAGTTGACTTCGGCTCGGTGAGATCTGATATAGCCGGGGCGGAGGGGCAGATACACGTAGATGCATTACGGGTAGATGACAGTTACATAGGTAATAATGTCAAAAGGCCATGGCAATATCCATATAAAGCGGTATACACTTTCGATAACAACCTCCGCACCATAGACGATCTGGCAAAGATGTCCGAACGGCTCGGGGTGACGCTCCTGTGGGGAATACCCGCACCTAATAAAACAAGACCGGGATATGTGGAAAACACCGACGCCACCGGCTGGGATTGGCAGACAATGCAATATTACGTGGATATGGTCGAATACCTCGATGGGGTGGCGGATCCGGACTATGCAGAAAAGGTGAAGACGCTCGACTGGACACATAGCACGCCGGATGACAACTGGGCCAACTTGCGCGCCGCGCGCGGCAGGGTAGAACCCTACAACCAGATATACTTTGAATTCGGCAATGAACCTTATTATGCCGGCGGCTGGAGGTGGACGGACGCCGCGACGGGCCAATATGTAACGGATCTGGATGGCTATGGGAATGAGTTTGTCGCCTTCGCGACAAAAGTGCATGCCATTAACGGCAATATAAAATTAGGGATCCACACCATGTCGGGCGGCAGCAACAATGACTGGTTCGATAAACTGCTGCCGATAGCCCATGACCATATAGGGTTCATCAGCATATTCCATTATTATTTGTTTTATCACGACTCGGTACAGGGGCTTGTCCCCCCTATCGAGCACTGGCTGGGCATCCCGGTAGGCGAGAATAACACCTGGCGCTACTATCTCGGAAACAACAGAAGAGAATGGGTACAGGCGCCTTTTGGAAAAAGCAATCCTGTAGAGGGGGCGGACCACAGCATATACCTGCCTTATTACGCCCGCTTTAAAATAGACCAACATCTTTCAGACCGCCCTGACCATGCCTCGATCCCGCTCGCCATAACGGAATACGGCTATTTTGGCAATGCGGGGTACGGTGAGGAAAACTGGATAGGCACCGCCATACACCGCGCAAGCTGGATAGAAAATAATATAAAATCGGGTGTTGCAATAGGGAATTCCTGGAGCAGTCTGGCAAGCCAGCGGTTTGGCCATGGGATCATCTCGCTCCATAACAACCCCGAAGGAGGGATAGAAATAACGCCTTCTTATTATCTTTTCAGGATGATGGCAGATCACCTGGGAACCAGATTACTAAAGTCCGATATGTTGAGCACCATAACACCGTACTGGTGGCAGAGGGACCCCGCAAAAGACCAGCCGGGACAGGGCTTTGATATCCCTTACGTTACTTCCTGGGCGTCTATAGATGCGGAAAAAAAGAAGATATACATTACCTTTATCAATAGGAGCCAGGTCTACCCCGCTAATATATCGGTCAAATTACACGGAATTGTGCCGTCTGACACAGTAAAAGTTTTTATGCTGAATGGGAACAGCATCGGCGATGATAATGAGATTACGAACGAGGGCAGCAGATACACATGGTGGCTGCCTGCCTCAGACAGTAATGACAATCCAAATAACATAGTAACGAAAGAGTATTCCGCTTCAATCACCGGCAATTCATTCAGTTATACTATCCCTAAATTATCTGTCACTATCTTTGAAATTACAAAATCCGGCGTTGAAACAAACAATGGCCCTATATTTACATTGCGTGCCGACGGAGATGGTATAAGGGACACCGTCATCAACTTCGGTCCCTCATACGGGGTATGGGCAAGGTATGGCAACGGCTCATGGGAACGCCTGCATGAGCTCTCCCCCGATTCAATGGCCTCGGGGGATATTGACGGTGACACCATAGACGATATAGCCATGGACTTCGGCCCCTCTTACGGGATATGGGTGAGGTACGGCAACGGCTCATGGGGTCAGCTGCATAACTTGAGCTGCGAACATATGGCTATATGCGACCTCGATGGGGATAACCTCGGGGAGACAGCGATCGACTTCGGGCCGGATTACGGCATATGGGCCAGGCACTATGACGGGACATGGGACCTGGTGAGCGATGTAAGCCCGGAATCTATTGCCACGGGAGACATTGACGGTAACGGCAAGGATGATATGGTGATCGACTTCGGCGCCTCTTACGGCATATGGGCCAGGCACGATGACGGCACATGGGACCTGGTGAGCGATGTAAGCCCCGACTTGATGGCCGCCGGGGACCTTGACGGAGACGGCAAAGACGACCTGGTCATCGACTTCGGCACACAACACGGTATATGGGTCAGATACGGCAACGGCAACTGGGAGAAGATACACGATCTGAGCACGTAGGACCCGGCCACAGGACGGTATCTATGCGGGATTCCTGATATCGTATTCGTCCTGTATCTCACCCACTATCTCTTCCAGCACATCTTCCAGCGTTATGAGACCCGCGACCTTCCCTTGAGGATCGGTCACGAGAGCTATGTGGGTGTGCCCTTTCTGAAATTCCTTCAGCAGCTCCGTCACCTTCTTTGTGTCCGGCACAAAGGTAACGGGATATACGATATCCTGCAGGACGACCAGCTCTTTATTCGCGGAAAGGCTTAAGAGATCTTTCATATTTATAATGCCTATGATATTCTCGGGCTTATCTCTGTATACGGGTATGCGCGAGTAACCCGATTCCAACACATCATCAACGATGTCGTCGAACTTGGAATTTACGTCAATAGAGACCATCTCTTTCTTCGGCGTCATCACGCTGCGTACAACGGTCTCGCCGAAGTCGAATACCTTGGAAAGCATCCTGTATTTGTCCCTGTGAGGCGCATTATCTTCCTCCCCCAGCTTGATCAGCGCCCTTATATCCTCATCCGTAACCAGCGCCTGTTTTCCCGCCGCAGGACCGCTCATCAAATTTACTATCGCGTTCGTTATGACAGCGAGGACCTTCACCATGGGTGATAATATAAGTATGAAGACCTTTATGGGCCTGACCAGTAAAAGCGAAAGTTTTTCGGAATGTCTGGCCGCGAGCGTCTTTGCGGCCACTTCCGCTACTATGATAAGGAACGTGGCTACTATGGTAGCGAGGACCACCCCGTTCTTTTCGTCCGACACAACGGCGATCATCAATACCGTAATTATAGAGGCGAGCAGAGTATCGACGATATTGTTCGCTACAAGGATAGTCCCAAAAAATCTTTCGGGTGTCTCCAGTATCTTCAGTATGGTCTTGGCTGCCTTTGAGCCCGTAGAAGCAAGCCGGCGCAGCCTGAGACGGCTCACCGCTATGATGGAGGTCTCCGAGGCGGCCGTCAATGCCGCCAGCATAAGCAATATAATGATCGTGACAAGCCAGAATATCGTTTTCATATATTAGGGGTTGATTATCCCTCCCGACACTATGAGTTTGATCCCTTCCTCGACAGATATGTCCAGGAACTTCACGTCTTCCCTGGGCACAAATATCAGAAAGCCTGTGAACGGGCTTGGGCTAGTCGCGATGAAGACACTTACCAGGTCCTTCCCGGTCTTTTCTTTGGCATTCCTGAAGCCGTCATTGGTCACAAAGGCGACGGACCATATCCCTTTTGACGGGTATTCCACCAGGACGACCTTCTTGAAGGCCGGTTTATCTTTCGAAATGAAAGAGTTAACTATCTGCTTGGTCGCCGGGTAGACCTGGCGGATGAGAGGAAGCCGCATCAATCTCCCCTCGATCGCCCGGAATATCTTCTTACCAAAGAAATTTGTCGCGATAAACCCTATGACCAGGACCGTCAATATGCCCAGTATGAAACCGAGGCCCGGGACGACGAAACCGAGATACTTCTTAAGGTAGAAATTTATCACCTTGCCCCATATGCCGTCTATGAACCTGAATATTATGAAAAGGAAGTAGAAGGTGAAGAAGACCGGGAGCGTTATCAATACACCTGTGACAAAATATCGCCTTACTTTAGACATATATCTCCTTTAATGATATGACGGCCCTTACCTTTTCGGTAAAAAAGCGGTGACGGCTAAAGCGATAGTCAATCCTGCCACGATCATACAAGTGGCCCAGGAGACGACATTGAAAAATACGGAATTCCTGTATTCCCCCATGAGATGTTTGTCATTTATCAGGATGATCATAAATACCAGGACAAAAGGCAGAAAAACGGAGTTGGCTGCCTGCGAAACGAGCATCACCATCACCAGGTTCACTCCCGGCATCATTATGACCCCGGCGCCTATTATTATAAGCGCCGTAAATAAGAAATAGAATTGCGGCGCCTCTTTCAACCGTTTATCGACGCCCGTTTCCCAGCCGAGCCCCTCGCAGACGGAGTAGGCGGTAGCGAGCGGCAGGATCATGGCGGAGAAGAGGGACGCGTTCAGAAGCCCGAAAGCAAAGAGAGAGGCGCAATGGTCGCCGGCCAGCGGCCGGAGCGCAAGGGCCGCGTCTTTCGCGTTCTCTATCCTTATGCCGCTCTTGAAGAGCGTCGCGGCGCAGGAGATGATTATGAATACCGCGACTATGCTGACGACTATCCCTCCTATTATGACGTCCAGGCGCGCGTACTTATAATCCTTTACCGGTATTCCCTTCTCCACAACGGCCGACTGCTGGTAGAACTGCATCCATGGCGCTATCGTGGTCCCTATGACCCCCATGAGCATGAATATGTAATCCTGGCGCCAGCTGAACATAGGATGGGACGCCTCCTTAAGGACCGCTCCCCAGTCAGGATGGCCCATAAAGCCCGTGATGATGTACGAAAAATAGAAGACGCATGCCGCCAGGAATATCTTCTCTACTGACTTATATGTGCCCTTGACCACTATCCACCATACCAGCACCGCCGCTATCGGCAATGACACGTAACGGGGTATGCCGAATATCTCGCAACTGGCCGCTATGCCGGAGAATTCGGATACGGTATTGGTCAGGTTCGAGATTATGAATGCCAGCATCGCGTAAAAGGTCACTTTCACTCCGAACTTTTCGCGTATCAGGTCCGCCAGCCCCTTGCCTGTCACCACACCCATCCTGGAGCACATCTCCTGAATAACGATGAGGGCAACGGCCATCGGCAAGAACACCCATAACATCGAATACCCGAAATGGGCCCCGGCCACGGAATACGTCGTGATGCCGCCGGCGTCGTTATCGACATTTGCCGTTATGATGCCGGGCCCCATGATGCTCAGAAATATAAGAAAACTCTTCCAGGGAGCCGGTTTCCGGATCCCTTCCTGATCGTTCATATCCCCTTCGCCGCCCTCGGCCTCTTTCTCCAGGCGATCGATATGACCTGGCTCAGTATATCATCCATGGTGATTATGCCGTGCAATACCCCTTTCTCATCCACGACGGGGATCGCGGAGACCTTATACTTGTCCATCAGGTAAGCCACCTCTTTTACGCTGTCTTTCAGATGGACGTATATCGTCTTCTGGAAGACCGTCTTTATGACAATATCTTTGGGCTCGGCAAAAAGAAGCCGTCTTACCGTGGTCGCCCCCTTAAGGTGGTTCTTTTCGTCGACTACATAGATATACGGCACGGTATCGAACTCCCGCGTCTCGTTCTTTATATATGTTATCGCGGATTCTACGGACGTACTTTCGGACATCGATACGAAATCTGTCGTCATCAGCCCTCCTGCCGAATCGCTCGAATACCCAAGGAGGGTCGACAATTTCTTCGCTTTCGCCGACTCCATAAGCGTGAGTATATTCTCGACCATATTGCGGGGCAGGTTCTCAAGGAGATCAGTAGCCTCATCCGGAGACATGTTGGTTATGATCTGTGCCGCCTCTTTCTTATCCAGCTCTTTCAATATCATGTTCTGCTCTTCGAACTCTATATTTTCGAAGATCCTGGCCTTCGTTATAGCATCCAGGGCCTTGAAAAAGACCATCCGTCTGGCAGAATTGAGGTCGAACATTATCTCGCTCAGGTCAGCCGCCGGTATCGACAGGAGCTGTTTCTGCGAAACCGCCAGCTTCATTGTCATACTCGCGGGGTTTACGGACACCGGCTGGATATATTTCCACGAAACGAGCTCCTCGTTCTTAAGATACGCCTCTTTCTTAAAAATATTTTTTACCAGGAGATCGACGCACCTTTCCCAGCCCATCCGCCGCACCAGGCCCCTCAAACCTATATTTACGTGGGCCAGCATGAGGTCCCGGTCGACCCTGAGGAGGTGTACGTCGTTCACGCGTATGACCTTGTGATTGTACGTATCGACCACCTGCTGGTCGAGGACATCCCTGCGCAGGAGGAACTCATACTCTCCCGGTTCCGGAGAGAAGACGATCTCTTCCTTCCTGGCATCTAACCTTAAGTCGTCCTCTATATCGGCCACCCTCGACCACGGTACGCTCGCGTAGGAAGACCTCAAAGAGCCCCTCTTCACTATGATCTCGTCCAGCCGAGGGTATATCTCGCCCGACCTGACGGAGACGTCCCAAAACCGGCCGAGATGCGTCCCGTCGCCGCACAGGACATCCTTACCCAGGATACCGGAGAAATTAATGAACATCGCCTGTGCCTTGGCCCTTATGGACTCTATACCGTTTACAGATAGATGTGCCATGGTCCTCTTGCTTATACCCTTTTCCTGAATACGAATGCCGTCAAAAGGACGAGCGAGAACAATATGAAGGAGAGCGCGGACCTCTTTTTATTCAGATGTTCTTTTATTATCTCCCCTTTTTCGATGACCTTGACGGCCTTGGCGTGGATATCCATCTCACCGTTATGGGCAGGGCAGGCGCGGTTGAATACGCCATCCACCTCCAGGATGTCTCCCTTGCGTTTATAGCCGCCGATAAATCTGACCGGCTCGATATCGGCCGTCCTGGCCCATACCCCTACGGCATTGCGCCCGTCGTTCAGGTTCACCCACGAATATTCCCCGCGGTTCAGGATCGCAGTCACGACTTCGCCCTTGTATTGGACCGGTTTACCGTCAAGTTCTTTCGCCTTCTCTATCAGATCGCTGCTCGTGACCGTCCCGGCGTAGCAATCCGTAAACTGTAAGCTACAGGATATAAGCGCAAGAACAAATACCCTATACCCTATACCCGATGCCCTATACCCTTTATTCATTTCTTCCCCTTAAATATAGCCAATATCATCCCGCCGAGCACAAATATAGATATGAACTCGAGACGTCCCGCCCACATCTGGGCCATATAAACGATCTTCAGGGCCGCCGGCATAGAAGGTGATGTTATACCGCAGGAGAGACCCACATTTGCGGCCGCGGATACCGATTCAAATGATGCCTCGCTCAAGGGATAGCCGCATATCATACCGGCTATGGTGCCGAATAGATATAAGTTTATGTACGAAAGTAAAATTATGGCAGACGCCCTGACATGCTTATCGTCCAGGATGAGGTCCTTTATGTGGTGTATCTTCTGTATGAGTACCGCGCTATCAGGTATCATCAGCTTCTTTATGTCCTGCCTCAGCGCCTTGTACATTATGCCTATCCTCAGCACCTTTATGGCGCCGGTCGTGGAGCATACGCTCCCACCTATGGCCATAGCGATCGTTATACCCAGCATGGCGAACTGGCCCCATTCGTTCACGAACTGCCGCGCGTATATGGTGGAATACCCTGTCCCGGTATGGGCCGATGCGAGATGGTAGAACGTCTTTTTAAAGAACGGCATGGCGCCGGCATAGACCGCCCCCTCCGAAAGAGCGGCGGCGGTGATAGAGAGCGTCACCACCACGCTTATGAAGAGCGTCACGATCTCTATATTCTTATAAAGCTCTCTCCTGTTGCCGGTCCAGACCGCGTAGTGGAGCGCAAAATTAACGGAGCCGAGAAGCATTAGAGATACGGTTATCACCTCGAACGGGAAGTTATGATAGAAGAGGATGCTTTGTGACTGGGGCGTGAAACCTCCGGTATCGAATGCCGCTATGAATACGCATACGGAATCGAAGACGGCCTTCGACGGCTTGAGGCCTCCCATTATACCCGAGACAGATAATGCGGCGCTCCCAAGCAGAAGATATACAAGGCTCACCAGCCATATGAAACGTGCCGTCTCTATTACGTTCGGCAATATCCTCTCATCACGCGCCTCGCCCACATAGACCCTGAAGGCCCCCGCGGTCCCTTTAAATAGGAATGTAAGCGCTATCACGACTATGCCCTGGCCGCCGATGAACATGGTGAGGTGGCGCCAGAGATTGTGAGAGTATGCCATATGGTCGAGGTCGACGACAAGCGACAATCCCGTAGTCGCGTAACCGCTCATCGCTTCGAAGCAGGCATCCAGATAAGACAGGAAGTGCCCGCTGAGGTATAGGGGTATCGCGGATACGAACATCGCCAGGAGCCACGAAAGCGATGCTACCACCATGGCATGCATCGCGGAGAGGTCCTTCTTCGTGTAGCATACGATGACCGCTATGAGGCCGGCCAGGATAGAGACCGATATGCCGAGCAAAAAATCTACCGCCGGTTCGAACTCGGAATATGCGAGAGCCAGGGCAAAAGGTATCAGCATCAGGATACCTATGCCGATGACGATCTTCCCGAGGTAATACCCTATTATCTTGTAGTCCTCTAATGCCGGCCGTAAGATCATCTGAGGAGACCCCACCATACCAGGCACACCAGGAACCCGGCGAAGATAAAAAAGCACACCAGGGATATCTCCAGCGATATACCTAGGACGGCATTCAGCATATTCTTAAAAAATATGCCTGCCTTGAAACGTTCCATCGTCAACCTTTCACCTTGCCTACCAGGGAATCGAGGAGCTGCTGCTCATTTTCTATAGTCGTGAGGGCTATTATATCGTCGCCCTTCCTCAGGACCGTCTCGCCCTTGGGCACGATTATGCTCTCACCCCTCACGACGGAGACGAGGACGGAATTTTCGGGTACCCGCACGTCTTTCACGCACTTGTCTATCACGGGCGAGTCGCTCGTCAGGTCGACCCTTACAAGCGCCAGCTTACCCCTCTTGAACGTCATCAGGTTTATGAAATCCTCGAATGACGCTTCCTCCTCTATTATCTTAGCTATTATGGTCGTGGAATTGACCGGGACGTCTACCCCGAGCTCATTAAATATGCGCTCATTCTTCGGGTTATTCACCCTCGCGACGGTGCGCCGCACCCCGAAGACCTCCTTGGCGAGCTGGCAGATTATCAGGTTATCCTCGTCTTCAGCCGTCACCGCGGCGACGACATCGGCCCTGCCCACCTCGGCATCCTCCAGATACCGCGGTTCGCAGCCGTCGCCATGGATCACCAGCGCGTCCAGGTTCTGCGACATACCCTCGCACTGCACCTTATCCTTCTCTATCACCGCTACCGCGTGTTTATCCTGAATGAGTTTTTGAGCCAGGTTAAATCCTACCCTCCCTCCGCCTACTATGACTATATACATGGCACGATCTCCTTCGGGGGTTTATCCTATAATTTGAACGTATTTTTGACCTTGCCGAGGCTCGTCGTCCTGACCACGCCCATCACCTTGTCATTCAGCTCCAGCCTCGTCTCCAGCTGGGGGATGATGACCTTCTTCTTGCGCTCGATCGTAACGACCATAAATTCATCGGGCATATTGAGCTCCTTCACCTGTCTGCCCTTCAGATGTTCGTCTATAGGGACCTCGATGACACCGAGCTCGCCGGTCTCTACGAGATAGCTTGTGAAACGGTTCTCTATGATCTTATCCCTTATCATGGCCGCGACGAGGACCGTCCCGCTTATGGTATCGAGCCCCAGCTTGCGGTATATGTTCGCCCTCTTGGGGTCATAGACACGCGCTATGACCCTCGGCACCTTGAATATCTTCTTCGCTATCTGGCTCGCCATCAGGTTCGTGTTGTCACCGCTCGTCACGGATACGAAGGCATCCTGTTTATCTACCTTAAGTTCCTTGAGGAGCTTCTCGTCAAACCCGTTCCCGACAGCCGCTATACCGTTGAAGGTCGCGCCGAGCCGCTTGAACGAATCCTGGCTTTTGTCTATTATGGTGACGTTATGCCCTTCCTGCGACAGCAGAAGCGCGAGCTGTGACCCCACCCTGCCGCAACCTACGATCATTATGTTCATGACAACCCTCCGGGACTGAAAGTTTCGCTAAAAGTATACTACCCTCTGGCGCTCAGGAAGTAGGTGATGGTGTCTACGAGGCCTTTTCTCATCATCATGACGGCTATGGCCGCCAGGAGAAGGCTCGCTATCTTGGAGAAGGCCTTCGACCCGGCCTTACCGAGAAAATCTGATATAGCCGTAGCGTACGAAAAAGTGATCCATACCAGCACGAGGTTCACTACGAAGGACGATACTGTAAGGAAGATACCGTGAGTATCGAGGAGTATTATGATGGTCGTGAGGACCGCCGGACCCGTTATGAGGGGCGTCCCTATGGGGACAGCGCCCATGGTGGCGGTAGGGAGCTTTTGCGTCTTTTCGTGCTGCAGGATATCCCTCAACGATATCACGAGGAGCACAAGCCCCCCGGCGATCTTGAAATCGGATACGAGGACACCGAGTATCCTGAATATCCATTTCCCCAGGAAGAGGAACGTTACCCCCACGAGAAAAGCGGTGATTATGGACTGGGTCACTATTTTGCTCTTCTCGCGTTTCGTCAGGTGTTCGGTGAAACCGATAAAGAGCGGAAGCACCCCTATCGCGTCCATAGCTACAAATATAGGGATAAAGGCGAGCAGAAAATCTTTCATATAATTGATATAATTATATCATATAACCATATGAATTACAAAAAAAACGGACGCTTCGCCGATTCACGCATAAAAAAAGGCAAGGTCTGTATACAAACCTTGCCTTAAGAATATAAAGACCGAATCTCCCGGGATCCGATCATTATTCTTGAAACTTTAAATAAACCTTTTAGGGACGATTACCTGCAGAGCTTTCCCTTTATGATCCTCTCTGCCTCTAACCAGTCGTCCTGAGAATGACCGGCCTTGCGGCCTCTCTTTTCATAGAGCTCGTATGCCTTCTTCTCTATGAGCTTACTCAAATCTTCCTTCGTCATCGTAGGGTTGGAAGATTTCCCGAGTTTAAAGGATGTCCTTGCCATAACAACAACCTCCTTTCATATTATATCCATTATATCAATTTCTCTTTATTATGCAATAGAAATCTTCAAAAAATCCGGGACAGGTTTTTTCAGGAACTTATATACGTTCCTGAGGTGCGTCCTGTAAAGGACATCGAACGGGTTCAGTTTCCCGGCGTGCGCCTTGCCGCCGTACCACCAGTTCCAGTCGCTCCCCTCGGCGATGTAGAATTCCCTCCACGCCTTCTGTATATCCTCGCCGTACGCCTTTCTGTCTTTCTGGGACGCCTTGGTAAAGCGCATCAGATCTCTCCTCACCCTGTCGAGGTATTCCCACGAAACGTTATCCTGTTCTTCGCCTATCCATATCTCAAAATTGTGGTTTATCCAGGATGCCGGGAATATATTCGTCAACGTCTTCCTGGCCGGCTCGACGGCCAGATAATCGCTTATCGTGGTCGATTCGAACGGCTCATCCGCATCGTCCAGACGGGCGTACAGCGTCTCGAAGAAACGCCTGCCGTTGTCTTCGTAATACTCCCAGGCATTTTCACCGTCCATGGCGATGGTGACTATCCCGCTATCGGTATCGCGCCTCAGGTTATCGGATATGCGCCTGAAGTGGCCGGTCAGGTCCTCGGCCGCCTGCGCGGGGTCCCAGGAGTTGTAGCTGAAACTTATCATATCGGAAAGGTTCTTGTCGCGGAAGACGAGCGTCATATGCCTTGAGTCCCTCTTCATCCTGTACGGCTGATATATGAGCCGCCTGTCGATGGCGCCGGAATCCCGGTATTTCTTATCGTAAAGGGCGAGCGTCTTGAACAATATGTCTTCGTCGGTTGCGGCCCAGTCGACGCCGTTGGCTATCATCAGGTCGAGCGCCGCGTCCGAGACGCTCCCCTCCGAAGGCCACATGCCTCTCGGCGCCTGGCCGAATTCGTCGGCGCAGTATTTCAGGGCCTCGGCTATGTGCCAGTTGGCATCCTCCGGGTGGGAGAACCTCTTCTTCGGAAGTTTCATATAAGGAGAGGATGCGCGGGCTGCGGACGTATCACAGAGGAGCGGTAAGATGGGGTGGTAGAACGGCGTTGTGCTTATCTCTATACGGCCGGCGTCCTGTAGCCTCTTATACAGAGGCAGGATCTGGCCCATGATCTCTTTCTGCTTGGCTATTACGTACTCTTTGTCCTCTTCGGTATAAGACGAACCCTTATCGATGAGGTCTTTCAGGTTTATATCGTCATCGATGCTTATAGAATGGAACCACGCGAGGTTAAAGAGGACCTGGAGGTCGCGCATATCGTGATCGGAGAAGCCCCTGGCTATCCTCTTGAGCCCCGTGAAGGCGGTATCCTTGAGGCCCTTCTTTATCAGGAGCTCCGAATAGCGCGCGTTCGGCTCTATGAAATGTTTGAAATTCACCCTGAAGAAATTCTCCAGAATCTGCGCCTTTTCGTCAAGCGTCAGCGCGCTCGCCCTCTTCGCAGTGAGGTCGAGGAAGATGTCGCTGGCATCATTACGGACATAATCGTTTATCTGCTCGATGAGGGACGGGACGAGATTGAATGTCGCCTTTACGTTGTTGAAATCTTCCAGGAGGGCGGCCATGGGGAAATAATCTTTTATGCCGTGGAGCCGCACCCAGGGCATAAGGTACTTTCCCGAGATGGGGTCTTTATAGAACGGCTGGTGCATGTGCCACAGGAAAGCGATATCTATTTTTTTATACGCATCCATAGATCGTCACACGCCGTATACGGAGTAGTCGATATCCGGGAACAGGTTGTATTTGTCTTCGCAGCGCCTGATATATTCCTCGTCAAGCGAGCCCTCCTTCACCTCTTCATATATCTCGGTGAAGTGTTCGGCATGCTCCCTGAAGCGTTCTACCGCGTACGAGACATGCGACCCCGTCTTCATGATGAAGGCCCAGTCGCTCGACTGCGCAAGCAGGAGTTCCCGCGCCATCTGGTTCAGCGCCCTGAGAAGCATCCCTTTCGCGTTGGGGTTATTCCTTGCGGCTTCGACCATGCGTTCGACCATCTTATGGAGATGGCGGTATATCCAGTCGTTGGAGCCCTCGAGCCACACCTCGCTATATCCCTTCCATCCCCAGCTTGAGGCCGAAGGCGTGAGGACCTGGTATTTCTTGTACGTCTTCAGGTATTCGCCCGGCGTGGTGAGAGCTATATTATTCTGGTCATACCGGATCTTGCGGATAAGGAAATCGAGCCACTGGGGCCCCTCGTACCACCAGTGCCCGAAAAGCTCTGCATCGTAAGGGGCTACTATCATGGGGAGCCGGTCGCCCATCTGGTGGGCCAGGTGCTCCACCTGCTTCTCCCTGTTGAACATGAAGTTGCCGGCATGGAAAGAGGCGGTATCCCGGGCGCGTTCCTGGGAATACGGCTCCTTGCGGTTCGTCTCGCCCGTTATCCTGTAGTATTTGATGCCGGTATTTATCCTGACCCCGTCGGCGTTTATGTAGGGTCTGATGTAATCGTAATCGAGGTCGAACCCTATATCGCGGTAGAACTCCCTGTAGTTGTAATCGCCCGGGTATCCCTCCTTGGCGCTCCATACCGCCTTCGACGACTCGACATCCCTCCCTATCGCCGCGACGCCGCTCTTGCAAAGGTACGGGCTGAAAACGCCGAACCGCGGCCGCGGCGAACCGAAGAGTATGCCGTGGGTATCTACGAAGAAGTACTTTATCCCCTCCTTTTTCAATATCTCGTCGTCGCCGGGATTGTAGCCGCACTCCGGGAGCCATATGCCCAGCGGCTTTTTACCGAATACCTTCTCGTAAAGGCCGGATGCCACCCGCACCTGGGCGGTGACGGATGCCTTGCGCTCAACCTCCATAAGCGGCAGATAGCCGTGCGTAGCACAGCACGTGATGACCTCAAGCCGCCCCTCATTCTGAAAGTGCTTGAATGCCTCCACGAGATTCCTCTTATAGCGGTCGACGAATATATGCCGCGTCTCGAGGAATTGCGAGTGGTACATGCGCGCCAGGGCATTGAACTGGCCTTCCCACGTGGTCCTGTCTATCTCTTTGGCGGACAGTTCGATCAGTTTGTCGAGATGTTTGACATACTTTGACTGGAGGAGCGGGTCCATCAGCATGGAGATCAGGGTGGGCGACAACGACACCGTCAGCTTGAAATCGACTCCGTCCTTTATCAGCTGGTCGAATATCTTTACGAGGGGTACGTAGGTCTCGGTGATGGCTTCAAAAAGCCAATCCTCTTCGAGAAAATCTTCGAATTCGGGATGACGGACGTACGGCAGGTGGGCGTGAAGAACTATTGCGAGATATCCTTTGGGCATACGCCTACTCTGTCTTCCGTGTTACTATGGGAGTGATACGGCGGCGGTCTATCCCGTCTTTTGAGGTGGCCTCCACGGGGATCACCTGCTTTCCGTCAGGCAGCGCGAACCTTAAGGCAAAAGACCCGTCGGGCCTTAACTTTATCTCTTTCCCCTGCACCGTCACCCTGGCATCCGGTTCCGTTGCGCCGTATACGATAAGCTCCGTATTGACCACAAGCCAGAATTTTCTCTCCCCCGGCTTCCTGTAAAAAGACGCTCCGCTCGATATGCCGCCCGAGGAGACCTGCTCCTCGAGACGCTTCTTGATCATCTCCCTCACCTCGAGAGATCCCTTGCCGACACCGAACCCCCCGGAGAGGCCGAACATCTTCCAGTATTCATCCTCCGACATCATCCATTCGGCATCGAGCTTGTCCGACATCCCGAACCGCGGCGTCTTGACTACATTCGACCGGGCCAGCAGATAGAAATTACCTTTTTTGGAGAGTATGCCTATATCGACGACCCAGCTCCTGTCCGGGTTACCGACATTTATATACCAGTTGCTTGCGAGCCCCTTGAGGTCTATATCGAAGTAGGAGTGGGCGTTCTGACCGTTGAAATTGATGTCCGTTACGTCATATATGCGGAGTATAGATTTAGCGACGTCGTCTCCGGAGCTGCGTATGCTCCCTATGACGCTCTCCTCTTTATCGCGCCTTATCTCCCAATACGCGAATATCCACCAGGGGTCCCTGACCAGGAGCACTATCTTGTTGTCGCCGTATCCCTGGGGAAATCTGAACTCTTTTCTCTCTCTTATCTTCAACGGTTGCGGATTCTGCCTGGCGATATCTTTTGCCATATCGGTCGCCTCCTTCAGATGTCGTTAAGTTCGTCCTCTTCCCCTGCCGTCTCCTCCTGGTCCGACGCTTCACCGCCGGAACAGGAGACCTGCTCGGGACAGGCGGTACAGCACGTATTATCTAGGTGCCCCTCTTCTTCGCAGCTTACATACCGGGGGCATATCTCACAGCACATTACTCTATCCTGGAACTTATATTATGTATGGATAAGGTCGCGGCGCGCCGCACTATCGGACGCGCCATTTGAACTATTTACTCTTCTTCCGCCGGCGGAACAGGTGACCCTGCATCCTCGGGCTCCATCGTCTCTTTTTCAACGGCTATCACCCTGGCGGTCGATTTACCGTCACCGGCCGAGTAGGTGATATCGGCCCAGTCGCCTTTATTTATCTCGCCCAGGGCGGCGGCGTTCTCGAGCCTTGTATTCTTATCGAGCATTATCTCGCTCGTCTTCTCCTCGTCAGTATCATAATCGTAATACTGTATAGTGACGGAATTGGCAAATGTATTGACGGATTGGATCTCGCCGTAAACGGACAGGTCTTTCGATTGGGACGCATCCGGGACGGCCGGTTCGTCCGTCTCTTCCGAAAACGCCGGGGTGACGGCCATGGCGGCGAACATAAGCACGAGGATAGAGCAGAACAGACTACGGCATCGCATATCTTACCTCCTTCTTTAAGGGGATTTTAATATACCATATCGCCCGGACAAAAGTCAAGCGTAAGTTAAAGAGGCACATGCTCAAGCGTAACCCCACTGTGAGTATGTGCCTCTTATAAATATCAATATAATACGCAAATAGACCGTACTATCCGGATCGCGACGATCAGGGTGTCGTTTTCTTACTGTCTGCCAGCAGCTTATCGTATGAGGCCTTGAGCGCGATCTTTTCATCAAGTAACTTATCGTATTCGCTCTTCAGCGCATTCTTTTCGTTAGCCGTGGTCTCGACCCTGGTCGCCAGGTCCATCTTCTCTTTCAGAAGGTTGTCGTACTCGTTCTTCAGGGCGTCTTTGGCCTTCACGAGCACCGATGCCTTTTCCTCAAGCATGATCTTTTCGTTGAGAAGGGTCTCATACTTATCTTTCGAAATACCGCACCCTGCTGAACTAAAAAGCACCGCCGCGATAAGACACAGGGAAAATATCCTCATCTAAATACCCCTCTTTCCTACTGCTTTATTGTTGCACAAGGTACTTCTCGAGCTCCGCCCAGGTCTTCGGCCCTACTTTTCCGTCGACCTTCAGGCCTTTCTGCTTCTGGAACTCCTCGATAGCCGCTTTCGTCTTCGGGCCTATCTTACCGTCTATGGCGCCCGTATAAAGACCGGCATTCTTAAGCGCTGTCTGGATCTCTTTATCGCGGTTCAGGCCTTCCTGCGGTACGGCTGCCGGCATCTCTATCTTGCCCGCTGCGGCCGTCGGAGGAATCGTCTCTGTCGCCACCGTCTGGGCAGGTTCGGTGACAGGCATGGTCATCGTCTCCTCGGTCGAAATTACGCCAGGCGTGCTCTCTATGATAGCTTCTTCCTGTGTCTTCGCCGCTCTTGATTTACATCCAAAAAATGTGACGGACATAATGACAAGTCCCGTTAAAAGGACAACCCATAATCCCCTCTTCATCTATAACCTCCTTTCCCTGAGATTTTTATAAACACGTCTCAAAAAGATTTTGTATCGATTATAGTCCCCCCGTGCCTTTTGTCAAGAAAAAAATAGGTTAAAAAGGGGCTATGGCATGGTATAATGTCGCTGTTTTCCGCTTATTTTACAAAAGAGGGAGCATACAGGCGTGAAGAGAAATCCCGTCACACTGAAGATATTCGCCATGATAGTTATGACCGACCTCGGCGAGAGCATAGCGGAGATATTCTTTAAAAAAGGGTTGCTCGAGACGGGTATAAATTCCGTCAATTTCGGCAATATACTGGAATTCCTCTCAAGAAACTCCTCATCCGCGCTCGTCTGGCTGGGAATAGCCGTATATATAGTGAACTTCTTCATCTGGATAACCGTCCTCTCGCGCATCGACCTGAGCATCGCCTTCCCCGTCGGAAGCACCAGCTATATATTCATACCCGTATTCTCAATGATATTCCTGGGCGAAGATGTCGGGCCGGAGAGGTGGCTCGGGATAGCGCTGATAGTGGCGGGCATACATTTTGTATCTAAGAGCAGCCATAAAAGAGACGGGGACCGATGATGCTGAAGATAATAATTATAATCCTGGTCGCGGAATTATGGGGAACGGCGGGGCAGATACTATTCAAGAAGAGCGCGAATAAGGTGGCTACGCCTGATCTGAGGAGCATGGCTTCCTATCTCACCTTTGTGAAGGATATCCTCTCCACATACACGATATGGTCAGGCCTCGCGGCGATGGCTGCGGGGATGGTGATATGGCTGGTGGCACTAGCCCAGACGGACCTAAGTATCGCCTTTCCTATAGACAGCATGCAGTATATAGTCGCCATGGTAGCGGCGAGGATATTCCTGGACGAGAAGATAGACCTGATGAAGCTTGTGGGGACCCTCCTGGTGGTGGCCGGCGTCTTCCTGGTCGCTGTCAGCTGAGCGCTTCCAGGATACGGAGGTTCGTCGACTCGTTCGTCTCCCTCCGGAGATCATCATCTGCCGCTACGGTTCCCCGGCCTTTCGGGTGGTCTATATACGACGCCATCTTCTTTAACACGCCCTTCACACGGACGGGCGAATAGTCCCCGGTTATATCCGCCCCGACGATATCCGTCTTCTCCTTTATGAGCCGCAGGATCGACAGCACCTCTTCCAGGGTAGACCTTCCCGCTTCCCAGTTGGTGAAAGCATATTCTCTCTTCAGGCAGTCCTTGTCTATGGTCACATAGACCTTCCGCGACGGAAGACGTTCCAATACGCCCCGGAAGAAATCCGTCATGTTCTTCCCTGCGAGTTCCGTCCACCATATCCTCCTGAAGAAGAGCATCTTCTCTACTATTACGGACAGGTTCTCCGGCACATCCCTGAAGAAGACATATGAAGGCGCATGAGAGTAGGGGTATATCTCGAGCCGGCCGTCCCGGAAAGCCCCTATATTGCCTGACTCTATCCACGGGGCGGAAAGATCGTCCGAAGATGCGCCTATGAGAAGGAATTTAAGGACATTCCTGTTCTCAAGCGCGCCGTTCACCCAGGACCCGCACGCAAGGCGCGGCGGCAGGATATCCCAATCGGGGTGCATGTCGAAACCGATGACGCATAACGGTCCGTCGATCCTCTCTATCAGGAGACGGCTCACGTGATGAAAATCTCCGGAGCCCAAAAGATTTATGGCGGCCGGGGGGCGGAGGTCCAGGCGGCGGTTGATCTCACCCTCGCTATTGTCGCTGAACCACATACGCGCCGCGGGTCCTATATCGGTGAGGTCTACTATATCGGGGGCGTACTTCTCGATCAGGGTTTTCTGCCGGGTGATGCTGGAATCGAAGTTCAGTATGCGTACATTTTTACGGGACATACCGCTTGTCCAGGAGGCGGATCAATTTCCTGTTCACGCGGAGCGTGCCGGGCTTATGGTAGACGAAATCGATATAGAATATCCCTATCGAAAGGTTCTTCCATATGTCGGGATAGAGGAGATGTATGTTAGAAAGGACCTTCTCTTTGATCGCGTCTTTGGAGATGCTCTCATCCGCCAGTTCCAGGTTGAACTCCATCGTCTCTTTAAGCCCGTGGAGACGGAAGATCACCTGCCAGTCGGTGGCCAGGCCCTTCACGTCCTTCAATATCTCCTGGAACATGAGCGGGTAGAGGTTCCCGGCTGCGGCGATGACCATCTCGTCCGCCCTCCCGCGCGTCGGGGCCAGGCGCCTGAACTTCACGCCGCACGGGCACTTCTCCTCTATGATCCTGCTTATATCCCTGTTCCTGTAACGGACCAGCGGCATGGCGGTGCGGGTGAGGGTGGTGAACGTCACCTCTCCGTACCCCTCATGGTCCGGGTCGGCGATCTCTACGAGAAAATCGTTCTCATCTATATGATAGCCGCCGCATACGGAAGAGAGCTCGGAGCCGATCACCCCGCCGGACTCCACGGACGCGTATATCATCCTTATCTGGACCCCGGGCCACACCTTCTCCATCCACGGCCGCGCTGCCGCAGGCATCGTCTCCGCGGCGCCGATCAGGAATTTTAAAGGATAGGCGCCGTTCTTTTCCGCTATTTCGGTCAATTTTATGAGCCACGTCGGCTCTCCTATGACGACGTTAAAATTATGCACGGGGATCCTCTTATACACTTCGACGGGGTCCACCTTACCGGCCGCCATGCTGAAGATACCGGACTTCTCTATGCCCTTCTGCGTCACTATCCCGGGTATCCATATGCAAAAATCGAAGGCGTTCACTATCCTGTCGGTCGATTTGAGGCCCCAGAGGAAGAAGCCCATGGCGTTGATCTTGCCTATATCGTCGAGCTCACACTGCGTGAAGTACACCCGCTTATTCCTGCCGGTCGTCCCGGACGATTCGAATACTATCTGGGGGGTCTTGCAGAGGAACTCTTCCGCGTGGTTAACTATATCTTCCGGCAGCGTGTAAAAATCTCCGAGGTCCTTCGGCCCTCTTATCCTGCGCGGGTCTATCCCGAGCTCGTCGAACTTCCGCCTGTAGAACTTCGAGTGTTTGTAAACATACCTGACGACGCGCCGGAAGGACTCCTCGTTCTTCGCGCTAAGGAAAGAAGGAGGGATCACCCTGGCGGCCCGGCTCAAAAGCCGCGGCGAGGCGAGCGATACGAACGTGTCTATTATGGGTGCGAGCATATTATAATGCCTCAGGACCTCTTAAGCGCCTTCACAAGCGCCTCTTCAAAAAGATCGACCCCAAGGTCTATCTCCTTCTCGGTTATGTAGAGAGACGGCGCGAGCGTGAAGACGTTCTTGTAATAACCGCCTACGTCAAGGACCAGCCCCCTCCTCTTCCCGCCGGCGGAGAGCTTCCCGCCCAGCCCGATCACCTCGATCGCGTCGGTCAATTCCCTGTTGGGGGTATATCCGTCCTTCTGGCACATCTCTATCCTGAGCGCAAGGCCCAGCCCTTCCACGTCGCCTATATGCGGATACTTCTTCTGCAGGCTCCTGAGCCGGGAGACAAAATACCTTCCCTTCTTCATGACTTCGGTGCCCAGGTCGGACTCCTCTATCATCTTCATAACCTCTAACCCGACGGTAGTGCCGAGCGGGTTGGAAGAGAACGTGGAGTGGGTCGAACCCGGCGGAAAGACATCCGGGGATATGAGCTTCTCTTTGGCCCATATTGCCGAGATCGGGTTGAGGCCGTTGGTCAGCGACTTCCCGAAGACGATGATGTCCGGCGTCACGTCGAAATGCTCTATCGCGAAGAACTTACCGGTCCTGAAGATGCCCATCTGTATCTCATCGTCCACCATCAGTATATTATACCTATCCAGGATGCTCTTCAGGCCCCGGAAATATCCCTCCGGGGGCATATTGTACCCGCCTGTCCCCTGTATCGCCTCTACATAAAAAGCGGCGAACTCGCATGAGTTCGTCTTCTTATTGAGCACCGTATAATATTCCGTTTCGAATAGCTTCTCAAATTGTTTGAGGCAATATAGGCCGCATGACTCTTTCTTCATGCCGTAGAAACACCTGAAGCAGTACGGGAACGGTATGAAGAACGCCCTGTCACCGAAGTGGCCGTACCGCTCCCTGTAACGGTAGCTTGACGTGATCGCCGTCGACCCGAGCGTACGCCCGTGGTAACTGCCCATGAACGCAAAGACGAGGTTCTTGTGCGAATGGTTCCTTACCAGCTTTATCGAATCCTCGACCGCCGCGGAACCGCCCACGTTGAAATGGACCCTCCCCTTCTCCTCAAAGGTCATCTCCGCCCTCTGGGCGAGCTTTGTCGCCAGCAGTATCTTCTCTTCGTGCAGGTACTGGCAGGCAAGCTGGGGAAGCATGTCGAGCTGGCGTTTCAGCGCGTTATTGAAGCGTTCGTTCCTGTAACCGAAGTTCACGGCCGAGTATAGCATCTGGAGGTCCAGGTACTCGGTGCCGTCCCTGTCGTACAGGTAGCTGCCTTCCGCGCGTTTGAATATGTTCGGTTTATCCACATAGTGGACCGTGTCGCCCCAGGAGCAATACCGCGCCTCCAGCTTCAAAAGCTCGTCGTCCGAAAGCGTCCTGGTCGATCTGCTTCCGGCGTTCGTCTTCGTCTTTTGTGCCATAAGTGTCCTCTTTTGCTTTTAAGCCCCGCGAGGCAGGCCAGATATGAACCCTGACTCACTTAAGAGCTTTGAAATAGTCATGCACCCCCCTGAAATCCTTGAAGGGTACACAGTCCATCCCCTCTTCCCTGCAGTATTTTAAAAGCGTGTCTTTCGCGAACACTATGTCTGCGCATTTCGACGCGTGGAGATCGGAAAGGCCGTCCCCTACGTAGGCGGACCTCACGCCCTTTCCCGTATGCTTCAGCACCGTCGTCTTTTTGCAATGACCGCAGTTACCGCACTTCGCATTCGTTAACGGGAAACGGGGTATCAGCCGGTCCTTATCCACCTTCAGGCGGTTACAATACGTCTTCACCCCGTTAATACCGTGATTCTTCATGGTATTTTCCAGTATGTAATCGAAGTTGTCGCTCACTATTACCGGTTTTATATTTTTTGAGGCAAAGAAACGGAGCAGCTTTTTGAAATGGGGGTCTATGTCGATCTCTTTGATATAGCGGTCGAGCATGCCCTTCGTCATCCTGATCCCGCCGATCTGCCCTTCCAGGCATTCCTTCGAACCGATATCCCCGCGCTTCCATCTCCTCTCAAGCTCTATCCACCTGCCGTTGACAGAGAAGCGCGCCAGGATATCGTCCAGGACATCCCGCCGGGTTATCGTATTGTCGAAATCGAAGAATGTGACGTATTTTGGCATTGCTTTTTAAGCTTACCACATAAAGAGGCCCATGACAAGGGGACCTGCCTTACTTTATGGTCCCGAACCTGGTGGTAAGTACGGCGCCGAAACCTGCCATTAAGAATATGACCTTTATCGGGGTGCCCAGTATGGGGACGAAACCTACGAAAAAGAGCACCAATAAGCCGAGGATCGCATCGACGAACGGATGAGACCTCTTTCCCATCCTGGCCGTTACGTTCTTTCCTATGAATGTGGCTGAGGTAATGTACCCTATGATCAGGGCCAGGACCACAAGCAGTATTTCCAGCGGTATCAATGCGATCCCGATTATGCTTATGGCAAGCATGACCGCTATCGGGACGATCAGTATCGACCAGAGTATGCCCCACAGGAACATGCCCACGAATGACCGTTCCATGGCCCTTATGGCGCTGCCCATATGCTCCGGTATGAGCGCGGCCAGGAGCACGGCAAGGCCTATGAAGCCTAAAAGTACGAGCACGCTTATCGTCGCCCATAGGGCTATCCATCCGCCTTTTATCATAGTTGTGAGCGAAGGTATGAAATGGGGCATGTATATCTGCGTTATCCTCTCGCCTATGCTTGCGGTCGGGTCTTTTACGATATCCCCGCCCACCACCACGACCTGCCCTCCGACCTGTGAACCGGGTTTGAATATGGCCGAACCTCCTATGACGACTACATTATTCTCGACCTTGCCGGAGACCGTAACATCGCCTCCTATGGCTACCACCTCTCCGCAGGTCTGGCCTCTCTCGATCTCTATATCCGTGTTCATCTTGACTATATCCTGCGCCTTCGCGAACGCGGACGGCGCGGAGAAGATAAGTACCGACACTACGGCTAATACGGCTGATCGTTTCATCATTATGCACCTCGCCTTTTCAGAAATTTTTCCATCCTTTCGAGCGCCTCTTTCAGGTTATCCATCGCGGAAGCGTACGATATCCTCACGTAGCCCTCACCGGTAGGCCCGAATGCCGTGCCGGGCACGACCGCCACCCTCTCTTCCTCAAGGAGCCGTTTCGCGAATTCCATGGATGACATGCCGGTCCCCTTTATGGACGGGAAGGCGTAAAATGCTCCTTCGGGTTTATGGCATGGGAGCCCTATCTCATTGAGGCGCTGGATCACGAACTCGCGCCGGCGCCTGTATTCACGCTTCATCGCCTGGACCGAGCGCTCGCCGTTCCTGAGCGCTTCGCGCGCGGCCATCTGCGACATTATCGGGACACACATCATCGTGTACTGGTGGATCTTCGTCATCGCGTATATGACATGCTTCGGGGCGCAGGCATATCCTACCCTCCATCCCGTCATGGCATGCGCCTTGGAGAAACCGTTCAGGTATATAGTCCTCTCTTTCATGCGCGGCAGGTTCGGGAACGGAGTGTGGGTGCCGGAGTATGTGAGTTCGCAATATATCTCGTCGCTGAAGACGGTCAGGTTGTGCCTCTCGATGCTCCTGGCTATCCTGCCGAGCTCCGGCCTGGAGTACGAAGTGCCCGTGGGGTTGCTCGGGTAATTGAATATTATCCCTTTCGTCTTCCTGTCACAGTGCCTGTCGATGTCCCGCGCTGTGATCCTGAAACCGTTATCGGGATACGCCCTTATGAAGACGGGTCTCCCTCCGCACATGATGACATTGGGGCCGTACGAGACATACGAAGGTTCGGGGATGAGCACCTTATCCCCCTTGTCTATGGTCGCCCTGAGGGCAAGGTCGAGGGCCTCGCTCACGCCGACGGTTATCAGCATCTCCTCCTCGTGGTCATAGAGGATTTTATACTTATGCCTCAGGTATTTCGACAGCTCCTGGCGCAGTTCCAGCATGCCCTTATTTGAGGTATAGGAGGTATACCCCTCTTCCAGAGAATATATGGCGGCCTCCCGTATATTCCACGGGGTCACGAAATCCGGCTCGCCCACACCCAGGGATATGACGTCCTTCATCCCCAGCACAAGGTCGAAGAAGACGCGTATCCCGGACGGGGGGATTATGGTTGCAGGTTTGGATATCTTCATCTTCAGCTTTCAGCAGCTGTCAGCTTTTTTTAGCTGATAGCTCAGTTCATAACGATATCGCCTGCCTCTTGTCCTTCTTCGGCTGGCGCAGTATATCCCCGTCCTCTTTATATTTCTTCAGGATGAAGTGCGTGACGGTCCCCCGCACATTCTCCATAGGCGATAACTTCTCCGCCACAAAATTCGACACGGTATGTATGTCCTTGCCCTCCACCACTACCAGGAGGTCGTAGGTACCGGACATGAGGTAACAGCTCGAGACCTCCGGGAACTGGTATATCCTATCGGCTATATAATCGAAACCGACGTTCTTCTTCGGCGTCACGCGTACCTCTATCAGGGCCCTGACGTCCGAATGGTCGTCCCTGACCAGCTCCTTATTTATTATCGTCTTATACTTCAGGACGATGCCGTCCTTCTCGAGTTTCTTTATAGAGCTCTTGACCGCCGAGACGGACCTCTTCAGCATCCTGGCGATCTCTTCCGGGGTAGTGCGCGCGTCTCCTTCCAATATCTCAAGTATCTCGTCCATCTTATCCTCCCTAAGTTAAAAGGGGCTTCCCTTCTTCGCGGAGGGCCGCCCCTTTTCGTCTTTATCGAACAATTTTAAAATTACTTGGTTGGCCCTTCCGACGATCCTCCGTATTTACTTAATAGTTCCCAGGTCTTCTTACCGACTATGCCGTCCGGGTTGAGGCCGTTCGCCTTCTGGAATTCCCTTATCGCATGCCTGGTATTCTTGCCGCTTATGCCGTCTATGGTGCCCGTGTAGAACCCGGCGCTCTTAAGGCATGCCTGTATCTCGCGTACACGTTCTTTGCTTTTCGACCGCGGACTTATATTCGTCTCTTCCCTCTGCTCAAGGGCCTGGGAGGCCTCGGCGGACAACCGTTCTGCTTCAGCCTGCTTCGCCTCCATACCGTCTACCTTGGACTCAAGGGTCTCGACACGCGTCTTTATGCCGCCGACCTCTTCTTTGAAATGCTTGGGCACGGTCTCGCACCCGGATATGACCGCCGAAACCACAAAAAGTAATAAGATTCCGTATACCGCTTCTTTTCGCACCATCTCATCCTCCTCCGTGGGGTATTTCTACTTAATTATATTACAGAAAACGGAAAAAGCAAGGTAATTTTTAAAGGACCCTGGCCGCTTCCTTGACCGATTTATGCCCGTGGACTATGGCGCGGATCGCTTTGATCATGCCGACGGCGTTCTCCGACTGCCATATGTTCCGCCCCATATCTACGCCTGCGGCGCCCTCCCTTACCGCGGCGTGGGCGAGCTTCAGCGCATCGAGCGGGGTGGAAAGCTTGGGCCCGCCGGCTATCACCAGCGGTACAGGGCATGACCTCGATACCTTCTCGAAGTCATCGCAGTAATACGTCTTGACCATACGAGCCCCGAGCTCTGCCGCGATGCGGCAGCATAACCCAAGGTACCTGGCGTCCCGTTTTTCCAGCTCTTTGCCTACTGCCGTGACCGCCAGGACCGGGATGCCGTACCTCTCCGCTTCGCTGACCAGCCTCCCGAGCGCTAAGAGCGTCTGGTGCTCGTGTTCGGTCCCTACATATATGGAGAACGCTACGGCCGAGGCATTCAGGCGTATCGCCTCCTCGATCGACGTCTGCGTATCCTCATCCGAGAGGGCCGGTCCCACTATGCTGTTCCCGCCCGAGACCCTGAGTATCGCCGGTTTATCCATGCCGGCATCTATGCAATTTCTCAATACACCCCTGGTCAGCATGAGCGCATCGATATGGTCGAGAAGCGGCTTTACCGTCTTCGCCGGTTCTTCGAGCTTCGAAAGCGGCCCCAGGAAATATCCGTGATCGATGGCAAGCCATACGGCACGGCCGGTATCCGGCCTTATAAGCTTAGAGATCCTGTTCTTCATGCCCCAATCCATAGTAACCTCCGCGTAATAGCCTATCAGGCTTTCAGCTTTCAGCTTTCAGTCTTCAGCTTTCAGCTTTTTTAGCTGATAGCTGAAAGCTGATAGCTCTATTTAAGCTTCTCCTTCATACGACGAAACTCTTCCCAGATCGCACCGGGCATGCGGTCGCCGAATTTCTGAAGGAATTTCTCTATATCTGCCGCTTCCGATAGCCATTCTTTATGATCGATCTCAAAAAGCTGTTTCAAGCCCTCTTTCGATATATCCAGCCCCGTAAGGTTCAGATCGCCAATATGCGGGATGAGCCCTATGGGTGTCTCTTCGGCCCCGACACGGCCGTTAACCCTGTTGACTATCCATTCCAGTACCCTTATGTTTTCGCCGAATCCCGGCCATATGTACTTGCCCCTGTCATCGACCCTGAACCAGTTTATGGAATATATCCTGGGCGGATGCTTCAACCGCTTCCCTATATTTAGCCAGAGCATGAAATAATCGGCCATATTATATCCGCAGAAAGGGAGCATAGCCATGGGATCCCGTCTGACCACGCCGACGTCATGGATCGCCGCGGCCGTCGTCTCCGAGCCCATCCTTGAGCCGATAAAGACACCATTCTGCCAGTCGAACCCTTCGGCCACGAGCGGGTTAAGATGCATGCGTTTACCACCGAAAAGTATGGCCGATATCGGGACCCCCTTCGGGTTATTATATTCGGGCGAGAGCGTGGGCGCATGCGATATGGAGACGGTGAACCGGGAATTCGGATGAGCGGCGCGCGTGCCCATATCGCTCTTCCATTGTTTACCCTGCCAGTCGATCGCATTCCCGGGGACCGGCCCGTCCATACCTTCCCACCACGGCTCATTGGTATCTGTGTTCAGGGCGACGTTCGTGAAGAGCGTCGGGTAGAAGGTCCCCTTCTTCAGGGTGCGCATCATATTCGGGTTTGTGCTCATCGACGTCCCGGGCGCGACCCCGAAGAAGCCCGCTTCCGGGTTTATCGCCCATAGACGTCCGTCCGGACCCACGTTGAGCCACGCTATATCGTCACCGAGCGTCCATATCTTATACCCGGGCAGTTTCGATTCCAGCATCGCTAGGTTCGTCTTGCCGCATGCGCTGGGGAGCGCCACGGCGATGTAGGTTATATTGCCGGCCGGGTCCTGTACGCCCATTATGACCATATGTTCGGCGAGCCATCCCTCTTTAAGCCCCAGCCAGGATGCTATCCTCAGGGAGACACATTTTTTCCCAAGGAGGGCATTGCCGCCATAACCCGAACCTATGCTCCATACAAAATGCTCGTCCGGAAAGTGCATTATGAAACGCCTCTTCGGATCGAAGTCGCCTACCGAGTGTAGCCCTTTTACGAAGTTCCCGCTATCCCCGATCTTATCTATGATCGACCCGGACATGCGGGTCATGATCTTCATGCTTACGGCGACATATGAGATATCGGTGAGCTGAACGCAGGCCTTGGCGTATGGTGAGTCGGGATGGCCCATCATATAAGGGAGCACATACATTGTCCTGCCCTTCATGCAGCCGTCAGAGATCTTCCTCATCTTCTCTTTCGCCTCATCCGGGTCCATCCAATTGTTGTTAGGGCCGGCGGTATCTTTATCCGTATGGCATACGTAGGTGAGGTGCTCTGTCCGGGCCACGTCGCTGGGGTGGCTCCTGTGGAGATATGAGTTGGGAAAGGTCTTTGGGTTCAGCTCCTGGAATATCTGCCTGCCGTCGATCTTCTCTTCCTTGATACCGGCCTCTACGATCTTATGCGCTTCCTGATCGGAACCGTCGCACCAGTGTATCTTCTTCGGCTTCATGAGCCGCGCCTGTTCATCTACCCATCGTTCAAGAGGAGTCATATCTTCCTTACTTCTGCGGTTCTATGATGACTTTCATCGAATCTTTCGCTTCGCTTACGAGACGTATCCCTTCACCCGTCCCGGCGAGCGGCAATTTGTGTGATATCATATCACGAACGTTTATTTTATGCGAGCCAATTAATTCGAGCGCCTTCATATGCTCTTCCGGTGTCGCGGCATAGGAACTCGTGAGCGTGACCTCGTTACGCCAAAAGAGGTCGTTCACCGAAAGGGGTATGGTCACGCCCTTATCGGTAGCGGCAAAGAAGAGGATGGTGCCTCCGCGCTCTACCGACCTGAGCGCACCTTCATATGCCTGGCGGGCGCCCGTACATATTATGACGAGGTCGGCCAGGGACCCGCCGTTCAATTCTTTAAGACGCTCCGGGGTATATTCCATGGCATTCAGGGTATGATCGGCCCCGAATCGCCCGGCCGCCTTGAGCCGGTATTCGACCACGTCCGTCGCTATAATGCGTCCGGCGCCGCTCAATCTTGCCAGCTGGATGTGCAGGAGGCCGGATATACCGCTCCCGACCACCAGTACCGTCCTGCCTCTCTTCATCCCCGCAAGCCGCTGTCCTCTCAGGACACATGCGAGCGGTTCGGTAAACGTCGCTTCGTCAAAAGAGACGCCTTCCGGTATCTTATAAACGCCCTTCTTTACGTTTATCCCGGGGAGCCGCAGGAATTCCGCAAATCCGCCGGGGTCAAAATTCGTCCTGCGGAGCATGTCGCATACCGTATGGTGGCCGTCCAGGCAGAACCTGCATTCGCCGCACGGCACGTGATGCGACGCGGAGACGGCATCGCCGACCTTATAATGACCGGCCCCTTTACCCGAAGCGACCACGACGCCCGCTATCTCGTGACCCAGGATCAACGGCACCCTGTTGATCCTGTACCACTCCAGGCAGTCGGTCCCGCATATGCCGCTCGACTCGACGCGGACCAGGAGCTCCCCCGGCCCTATCTCCGGGCGGGCCCTCTCCTCTATACGGACATCATTATTGCTGTAGTATACCGCGGCACGCATCTTCTATAATACCTTCTCCAGCGACCCGGAGATGAAATTCCCGTCGTTCAGCATCCTGTCCGGTATGTTTATCCGGGCTATATCCGATGCGCCCTTATTCCTCAGCACCTGCTCTATATTATCAAAGCACTTCTTCACCCCCGCCCCGCTCCCGGAGTTAAGAAGGACGACGACCCTCTTGCCGTGCAGGCCGTTCACCTTGTCCAGATAAGTATTCACCGCAGGCGTAGGCGCAAACGCCCACACGGGAGAACCGATGATGATAAGGTCATATGCGCTGACGTTATATATAGGGCCGTCTTCCAGTTCCGCCCTCTTTCGCGCAAAGGCCGCGCGGCATTGGGCAAAGAATGACGTTATCTCATCCTTAGGTTTAAGGGGCTGGAGATCGACCGTCCCTTTACCCTTCAGGATATCGGCGAAGATCCCCGCCACCTTCCCGGTATGTCCGCTGTAAGAATAGTATATGATCAAAGACCTCATCGCTCCCCCTTTTATCCGCCTGCCGCCGGGCAGGGTTCGATTTAACGCATTATATCAAAAGAAAAAACCCTCCGCAATCTATTTTGCCGGAGGGTTTCAGGGTCTTGCCTGTCTTCTTCCTTTTATTAAGCGCTTGAGCGCCGTTAGGTTACGGATACGATCTTTACTTTGAATATCAGTGTCTTGCCCGCAAGAGGATGGTTGAAGTCCATCAACACCGTATCTTTTCTGATCTCGGCTACTCTTGTGATCAGGGTGCCGCCTTTGGCGTCTTTGGCCTGGAGCATCATCCCCACCTTAACCTCTCTGTCGGTAGGAAGAGATGAGCGCGGGACCTCTCTTACCGCTTTCGGGTCCATCGTGCCATATGCCTCCGCGGGAGGCACCGTCACCGTCTTCTCCTCGCCCGCGCGCATCCCTTCAAGCGCCTTTGCGAGGCCCACGATGAGCCGCCCGTCGCCCTGGACGTAGTTTATGGGGCCCTTACCTTCCGAGCTGTCCATCATCTTACCGTCAACGGTGAGCGTATAATCGAACGCGACCTTGCTCCCGGTATGTATCACGGGGCTTTCCGCGCCCGCCGTCTGCGTATTGACCGCTAATATGGCTGCCGCGCATAAAAATATGACCGCATATCTCATGACATGGTCTCCTTCCGGCCCTTTTGAGAAAAAAGGCGTAAGTTCAAACATCTCGGAACTTACGCCTTCAAGATATTTAAGCTTACCGTTATTATCTGTTGAGGATACTATACCATCCCGTCAGCTTTTGTCAAACGATTTCTATCTGCCCGCAGGCCCCGGAGGATTACCGCCCCTGTGAGATCCCTTCCACTGTTTGGCCTCGACCTTGCCGACTACACCGTCGTTATTCCTGTCGGCGGCGTTCTCCCACTTCGTATCTACCTTCGCCTTGTCCTCTATATTCTGACCGGGATCCGCCCCGTATCCGGGTCCGACCCCTGACCGGCCGCCGCCCCTCGGCCTGTTCCTCCACTGCTCGATCTCTACGTTATCTACGATGCCGTCGTTATTCGTATCGGCGGCCCTTTCCCACGCCGTATTGACCTCTGCCTTCTCCGCTACGCCCTGACCGGGGCTTTCGCCGGATACCATAGTGTCGCCGACGCCATCCTTGACCCGGTGCCTGTTCTTCCATTGTTTGGCCTCGACCTTGCCGACGACACCGTCGTTATTCCTGTCGGCGGCGTTCTCCCACTTCGTGTCTACCTTCGCCTTCCCCGGCTTCGGGCCTGCGCCGGGGCCGCCCTTCGGACCCGGAGGGTTGGCTGCATACAGGGGCGCCCCGAATAACAGCAAAACCGCTCCGCTTAAAAATATGACTATATACTTAATGCCTCTATTTCCGCCCATACTTCCTCCTTCCTTTATAGATTATTATATACCATATATACCAGTGCCTGGCAAGTTGGCGCGGCAAAAAACACCGGAACGTTACGGTTCACGGGATATCCAGGGCTCTTTTAGGCGTCACCTTAAAGAGCCCCTGTTTATATCTGAAGAACCGTATCTCGGGCCGGTGGTAATCCTCTGATAGCCGCGATCCTACCAGGTGGACATAAAAATTTGCGTCAAAGATCCTGCTGAATATCTTTTTATGGTCATAGCTCAAGGCCGAGCCGGTCATATAAAGGGGTACGCCTTTTGCCAGATACCCCTTCATCTCTTTCACAAAATCGGCGGTCTTACGGATATCGTCTATGGGGTGGGTCACAGTCTTTCTGCCGGCGTAATATTCGATGAACGCGGAATCGTCCATAGTTATTATAACGGCATCGGCCGGGGTGTTATCCCTGACGAAGAGGGCATAACGCTTCTCCCCGTTGTAGGAATGTCTGAACTCGAGCATCGGATGCATCATGACGAACATGCTGATGACGAAATAGGCCATGATGGCATCTGCGGCCAACCGCTCTTTCACGCGCAGCTCGGACATGTAATATGCGACACCTATATAGACGGGTATTATAACGATGTCCAGATACCGCAATGTGAATGTCTCTATATTGCCGAAGTAAAATATGAGCGCGGCCCACAAGATGAGAAATAGAGGGAGGAAGACGTCCTCCCTGGAAAAGAGCCTCACTATCCCCAGCACGAAAAAGAGAAAGAGGACGGGCGGGATACATGTCCCGAGGTCCTTGATGGCTATCCTCAGCATCGGTGATAACGGCCCCAGGAAAATGGCCGACGTGTTATCGCGCAGGACCATCTCGCGGTAGAACTCCGCCCTGAGGTATGTGAAATAGATAACGGCTAAGATCGCGGTCATGGGAAGTATAAGACGGAGCAGGGGACCTGCCCCCAATCTCTCTTTCCGGATAGATATCTCCGGAGGACGGATCGCGATCCGGGGGCTCAGGTAAAATAAAAAATATAAGGGCAATATTACGAGCGCCGACTCCCTTACGGATACGGAGAAGGCCATGGTCATGCCCGAAAGCCCCAGCCATAGGCCATTATCCTTCTCCGTACCGCGATGCAGCAGGTAGAATGAGAGGAGTACGGAAAATATGAAGAGGCCGTGTTCCTTGCCCCAGGTATTGGGTGAAAAATAGAACGGTGTAAATGACAGGAGGAGGCCGCCGAATAGAGCGCCCGGGACGGTGCCCAGGAGCGCATATATAAGAACTGCCAGCATGACTGCCGACAACGAATGGAAGAATACGCTCGAGAACCGCGTTGTGAAGTCGGCGTTATGGCCGAGAAGGAAGAAAGGCGCGTGGAGTACGCAGTTCACGGCCACGGAACCGTATCTTCCCCTGGCGGCGGGATGGAGATGGCCTGTGGCATACGTATCTTCCACGGCTTTGGCCAGGAGGACACTGTCGTGGTGGAAGAGGCCCTCATTTATAAAGAGAAGCCCTGCCAGGAGGTTCAGTAGGAAGAGAAATAGTGATACGGAAGCGATCCCGCCTGCAGCTCTCTTTTTCATCTTTATTGCTGATATTTTATCGCCGTACCGTCATCGCCGAAATATATATAGGATGTGTCACCCTTGTCCGATTTCGGCTCATAGCACCATTGCTCGTATCCGCCGCCGACATTGACGCTCTTATTCACGCGGTCCGGCTTGCCTAATAATGACGTGACCTCGTTCCTCGTCTTCCCTATTATGGTCGATTCGTCGGGGGCCTCTTCAAGGTCGGCATGCGCCGCCTTCTTCGTCTGGGCCTTCATCTTTTCCATCATCAGCGCTATATCCGTCCGCGCCCTGTCCGACATCTTTATTATCTTCCCGGCCTCCGCCGCCCTTGAGCTGTCCATATTCTGCGTGAACCTTTCGAGGGCGCGTTCGGCCCCGGCCTTTACCTTCCCGTAATCGTCATAGGCCTTCTCGCAGACGGCCAGGTCCTTCTCCTCACCCCTGGAGACAGAGCTGTTCTGCAGTTCGCCAAAATCCCATTTTACCGCTTCATAGCTCTCCTGGGCATGCAGGACCGCGGGGATCAGGGATAACAGAAAGATCGTCAAAATTTTGGCGGTCATATATCTTTCTTGTCCGATCTCAATACCTTATATCTCGTTCTGAACTCTTCCGCGGGATCCGCCTGCGGGCCGGGGATCACCTGCTGGGAAACATTCACCGCCGCGGCCGGGACCGCATCCTTGGCCGTATCCGAACTGTTCTTCTTACTGTAATCTTCTTTGAAGCCGGAGATATATTTGAACTTCGTCGAGTTCGTTGACGATATGTTTTCGGAAGGATTTGCCGCCGACGCGCCGGCCTTATACTCATCGGAGAAGGTGTTTATGACCTTCGTTTCGTTAGTGGCGTTCTCTGCATATGCGGCCGAGGATACCATAATTAAAGCGAAAAATATCTGATGCAGAGAGCCGGCCCTTCTTTCCTTATTCGGTCCCATATGCCTCCTCTTTCTTTGTGTATTTCACAGGCATCTGTCCTGCCTCGCGGCGGATGAAATATTTGTGTTGTCTAATACGATCGCGTTAAAAAAATTATCCATCTTATATCCATAATCAACCCCCAGAAAACCGCTGGAATTTATCTCTCCCATATCAAAATTATGCCGATCGGGCACAGCCCACATGTTTATGACCAGCCTCTTGACCCTGCTTTTCCGGAACAGGGCGCCCCTCACCGCAGCTACCGGTTTACCGACACGCATCGACTTGGCTAAAGATATCATGCTTCTCGTCATGCGCGATGACCACAACGGTCTTTCCGTCAGAAAATCGATCCTGCCGTACCCGTAGCGAAAATAGAGCACGGCATTGTACTGGATGGCAGAACTTATCTTCCTCGCTGCCACCGCCCTGATCAGCCGCTCCCTTCCCACCCCCAGCGCCTCTGACAGAAGGCCCATCAGTTCTCCTGTCGTTAAACCCTGCATATCTTCGCACCTTCCTATGCGCGAGAACGAGCGCACGCGGAGCGCAAAGACGTGATCCGGATTTTTCAGACAGAATTCCAGGGCTTTTTTGAATTCACCCTCGTTGACATCCCTCAATATGCTCAATGAGAGCTCCACCCTCATATGCTCCCTTTTCAGGTTCTCCAGGGCGGCAAGCTTCTCTTCCAGGCAGGGACGGCCGTCGATCCGGCTCAATATCGAGTCGTTGAAACCGTTGAGCGAAAAGACAAAACTGTCGGCCCCCGCCGCTTTAAGGGCCTTCGCGTATCCCGGGTCGACGAGCCGTAAACCATTTGTCACCACTATGACATTTTTACCCATACGTTTCAGCTTCCGTATGACCTCGCATATGCGCGGGTGGAGAGTGGGCTCACCTCCTGAAAGGGCGACATCCGGCACCGAAGCGCGTCTGACGGTTTCAACTATCTTTTCGACGGGTAGATCACTGCCTGTAATGGTGGGATGAAAACAGAATTTACATCTCATATTGCACCTGTCCGTGATCGGCAGTATAAGCAGGTCATTGCCGCAATATCTTTCTTTTGCTATGTTCGCCGCTGCCCTATAAAATGCGGCATCCTTTTCGACAAGGTCACGGAACAGACCGTGCTCCGTGCATGCCTTTTGCATGAAGATGCCGTCTTCCGCCTCCACGACATCCGCGCGTAACTGCTTCAGGCATGAGGGACAGACGCTTGTGGTATGCTTTATCAATCCGGGATCTGCCAAGACCGTTCACTCTCTTTCCTGTATATCCTGCCTCTATTCTATTCCAAACAAAAACCCTCTGCAAGCATTTTGCTTACAGAGGGTTCTCGCTGTTAGTATATCCCTTGGAAGAACGGCTCTCGACTTTACCTGCCGCCCTTGCGCTTCGAAAAGCACTCCTTGCAATATACCGGACGGTCTTCCCTGGGCTTAAAAGGGACTTCGCATTCTTTCTTGCATTCTGCGCATGTCGCCTTGTGCATTTCCCGCGGAGCTCCGCCAAATCCACCACCTGGTTGATATGCCATACTACCTCCTTTTTGGCTATGGCTGATTATAGAACTTCTCCGGACAAATTTCAAGTATTTTTTTAAAAAGGGCCGGGATCGCCTTTACAGCCATTTTCTGCGCCTGAAATATACAAGCATCGAGACGATCATTATGCCCATTACCAGGATGACCGCGGGATAGCCGAATTTATGCTCGAGCTCCGGCATATACCTGAAGTTCATGCCGTAGATGCTCGCTATCAGGGTGAGAGGCATCATTATGGTCGTTATCACGGTGAGGGTCTTCATTATCTCGTTCAGACGGTTAGAGACGATCGATACGTAGGCCTCCATTGCCCCAGATATGATGTCGCGTAATGCGCCCACCGTGTCATTGAACCTTACCATATTATCGTAGACGTTCCTGAAATAGATCAGGTTTGCCGGCATTATGAACTTAAACGTCCCCCGCGAGAGCAGGCCGATGACGTCGGCCTGCGGTCCGACCGTGCGCCTTAAACTCATTATATCGTTCTTGATATGGTATATCTTCTTGAGCGTATTCTGGCTCGGCGACCTGAAGAGCTCGTCGCTCATCTCATCCACCGTCCTGTCAAATTCGTTGATGATCGGAAAATAATTATCGATGCATGAATCGAGTATGGAGTAGAGGAGCATGTCTGCCCCGTGCATGATGGTGGGCGACTGTTTCTTGACCCTCTCCTTGCATGCGCAGATGGAGTTGAACGATTCGCTGTGAAACGTGATAAGGAAATTTTTGCCCAGGCAGCAATCCAGCTCGGTCATCGCGATCTTGCCCTTCTGGCCGCCGTTGGCGGATCTCATGGAAAATATCACGAGGAAGAGATAATCCGGCAGCTCTTCCGCCTTAGGCCTGGCATTGGGCATTATAAAATCTTCCATGGTAAGCGGATGAAGGCTGAAGACGTTGGTAAGCAGGTCTATGTCGCCGTCATCTATATCGAAGACATCGAGCCATAATATGGAACGCTCGTCTTTGACGGCGTCCGCCATCTGGGCCGGTGAAATGTCCGTCTTTAACCCATGGTCGGGATGGTAATAATAACTCTCGTACATATGATCGTCTCTTTCTTAACCGGGTTTTTTATTCTTACGGAATATCTTCCTTATTAACCGGATGACGATGGCCGACTCAAGGACCTTCAGGGCTATGAGCCCCAGGGCAAAAAAGCCGAGCGGCGGAAGGTAGATGAGGCACGGCACAAGGGCATCGTCATCGACACGCGAGCAGAGGTTTATCAGGTTTATGTATACGGACCATGCGACATAGATCACCAGCAACGCTATCACTATCCTGACAAACCTGTTCTTGGGCATCCTCATGCCCGATATTATATCACCATAGGCCGGATAAGGACAACCTGAAATCATCGTGGACCGGGTTTCATGTCAACTCAGGCTTTCGGCGCTGTATCGGGCCATGAGCCCGGTCCGGATGGCGTACCGGTAGATCCTCGTAAAGAACCAATATGCCAGGAGGATGCAGGCCGCGGCCAGGCATCCGCCCCATACAAGCCCTGCCCACGATACCCCTTTCCCTGAGATGATGCCCCTCAGCCCTTCGAAGACATACGACGGCGGCAATATCCGCGAGACAAGTTGCATCCAATGCGGAAGCGTCGATATGGGATAAAGTACCCCGACGAACGGCGATATGAGCGCCGGGATCGGCCAGATGAACCATTCCGATGCCGGGCCGAAGCGCAGCACCAGCGCGCTTCCGAAAATGCCGAGCGAGATGCCGAAGAGGAATAGCACCAGAAGAAAAGGTATGACCGCCAGGCCGTATATGAAAAATGACAATTTAAAGAACGCCACGGCGATGAAGAGCATGACGGCAAGTCCAACCATGCTCGTGGCGATACTTGTGAAGACGAGCCCGCATAAATACTCCGATATCAGAAGAGGTGTGGCGAATATGTTTAGAAAATTGCGCGACCATACATCCTCGAAGAAGGCCATGGTAACGCCCTGCATGATGCGGATAAAAAAATCCCAGAAGAGGACGGCCCCGAGCAGCGCCGGCACAAAATCGAACCCCGGCGAGGCGACGGAATTTAGATATCTGGTCAGGAAGCCCCAGAGGACCATGTCCACTGCCGCCCAGACGAAGAGCGGGAATACGCGCGAGAAACTGCCTCGTATCAGGTAGAGCTGGCGAAGCACTATGGCGAACGTGCGATGGAGGAACATATCTTCAGCCCAGGCCCAGTGTGACGGGTTCGCGCGCCACGGCTATGAAAAGCTCCTCGAGCGTCTTCTTGCCCCGCTGGGCCGGGAGCGTTTTCGGGTTCCCCTCGAGGAGTATCCTGCCGTGAGACAGAAATAGCACGCGGTCGCATATATCCCCTACCTCATACATATTGTGCGATGTCCAGAGCACCCCGCCCATACCCCGCGCCGTATATTCGCGGATCGTGGCACGAACCTCGCGCGCGGTGGCAGGATCGAGCGACGCCGTCGGCTCATCGAGCAGGAGGAGGTCCGGGCGGTTGAGCATCGCCTTGGCGAGGCCCGCGCGCGTCTGTTCACCCGAAGAGAGCACGCCGCACTTCCTGTCCCTGAAAGGCCTGAGGGAGAATTGCTCAAGGAGCTCGTCTATGCGCGCGGGGAGGTCTCTCACTCCGTACAGGCGGCCGAAGATATTCAGATTCTGGAATATGGTCAGGTTGCCGGGGAGCGGCGCATATACGGCCGCGAAGTTCGTGCGCGAGAGCGCGCTGGAACGGTGCGCGGAAAGGTCGAGGCCTCCGATCGTTATCTTCCCTTCGTCCGGCTCAAGCACGCCAAGGATCATATTGATGGTCGTCGTCTTCCCGGCCCCGTTCGGGCCCAGGAGCCCGACTATCTCATTCTTATTGACATCGAAGGAGATGCCGTCTACGGCAACGAGATCGCCGTAGACCTTGGTCAGAGCCGTGACGGAAAGAGTTTTCATAATATGGAGGGTCCCGGGAGGTGGCGGAGATACCGTCAGGATTTACCCTGGCCGCCCTTGATATATGCCTTTATGATCTTCTGTTCGCTGAGCGGCTTATCATTCGCGCCGGTGGGTGCGGCCTCTATCTTCTGTACCACGTCGTATCCGGATACGACTTTACCGAATATCGTATGGCGCATATTCAACCATCCTGTCTCGGCAGTGGTGATAAAGAACTGGCTGCCGTTGGTGCCGGGGCCGGCATTTGCCATGGCCAGGATGCCCGGCCTGTCGAACTTGACGTCCGGGCTGCACTCATCCCCGAACGGCTTGCCCCATAACGACTCCCCGCCCCTGCCCGTTGCCGTGGGGTCGCCGCCCTGGATCATAAAGGACTTGATGACCCTGTGGAAGACGGTACCGTCGTAATATCCCTTTTCGACAAGCCCGATAAAATTCTCGCAGGCCTTCGGCGCGGTCTCCGGCATCAGCTCTATCTCTATCTTACCCTGATTGGTATCCAAAACGACCGTCTTGTTATCCATGGCAAAAACGCTCCCTTCGATATTAATTGTGACCGGGATGAAACATAACGCCGCTATTATAACAGAAAAGATCCGCATTCCACAACCTCCTTTTGATCACTAACGCGTCTTATTATACAGCTCCTGGACGTTAGGCATGACGAATTCCGGCCTCACGTAACGGCCGTAACCGTTGGCCCACACATATTCGACCTTATTGGTCAGCCGGTTCACGAGGACCTTTATCATTATAGCGCCCGTGACTATAGTATCGGCTCTCAGGAACACCTGATCGATGACGGTTATCTCCGCCGACTTGCTGTCCTTCAGGATATCGGACCTGCCCGGCGCCGTTTTAGTCACTATTACGCCTTCACCGCTCGGGCATGATACAAGCAATACGGCAAAGACGATAAATACGCGGGCCGCCGCGCGCCCGATAACCTCTCTCCGGCCGTCATGGTAATATGACTTCTTCATTTGGGTTTCAGGCCTTTGATCCGGTCCGCGTACAGAAAGAATATCCCGGGGCCGAACGAGAAGAGCATTACGGAAAGCCCGAAAGCGATAGCCACGAACGTGTCCGCTCCCGCACAGCAATATGTCCTCTGCCGCGCGATCAGGTGGCTGGGAACGGCCACGAGGAGCTCCAGGATGCTCCCGCGGTACACCGTCCTGCTCAACTTCCGGACAAGGGGACCCGGCTCTTCGCGATTACTCCACCGCCTGAATACCAGCGCCCACAACGCCCAGACGAGGACCAGCTCCGACAGGATAACAAATTGTTCCTTGCCGGACGGTGAACCATGAAAGGCAAGCTCATAGAGCGCGAAGATGAGCCCTGCGGCCAATATACCCATCATCAAACCTGAGGCGGCTATCGGCCATATGAGCGACCTTCGCGAGACGGGGCGGCCTCCGGCAACGCGGGTGGGTATGACGAGGAGGGCAAGCTGCCCGGTCATCATCACCAGTATCCAGATCCAGTAAACGGGCTGCCTGAACATTTCGACGCTGTCTATCTGAGTACCCCAGAAGCTGAAGATGGCGACCGGCTGTGTAAGCGCTATCAGGATCAATCCGTATACCGCCGCTATCAGAAAAGCAGCTCTCTTCATATCTTCCCCCTTTCCCTAATCCGTTGCCGCCTCCAGCTCCGCCTCATCCAGACCGCCGTCTCCGTTCTTATCATATACCGTGTAGAACGCGTCCATCTCTTCTTTAGAGACAGACCCGTCATCATTATAATCCATGGCTTCATATATATCGACATTCTCGGTGCTGACGAGTACCTCGGGGACGTCCGACCTGTGCCGGTTTATCCACAGGAGACGGTCCTTGGTGTTCACGGCCCCGTCCCCGTTCAGGTCATGCGTATTTACGTACTTATAAGACCTCATCTGGGCCTTGTCGTGTGTCCTCTTTAAGTCATGGGCCTGTCTCTTCGGCAGGATCGGAGCGGCAAGCGCGCCGCTCAGAAGAACGGAAAACGCAACCGCGACCATAAAGCTCCTGTGGATCCATCTTAACATCTCTCTCCTCCTTTTTTTTATTTACCCTTCGGGTCCCGCGAACAGTCTATCTTCAGAAAAGATACGAAGATGAGACCGACAGCGCGGTCTCATCGAAAAAACGGCCCTCTACGCTCAGCCTGGCCTTGCCGTCAAAGAGATATATCTCCGCGCCGCTTATGAGGCCGACATGGTCCTCCGAATATCGCCTCTTCTTATCGTGTCCGTTCACCTTATATACCATCTCGCAGTCCGAGCCCTTGATGCCCGCGTAAAGGGTGACAAATTCGATATCCCCGGCTATAAGTCCGCTCACCTGCCAGTCATCCAGGAAAGATTCGTACTTGTCGTCTCCGGCAGAGCGGTCCTGCGGGTGGACGCTTATGTGCTGAAAACCGGCGATCACGCGGATATGGTACTTCTCGCTATCGAAGACCTTGAACCTAAAACCGTACCCTCCGGCAAACCCGGTATCAAATTCCAGCTTTGGGAGATGGGAGGAGCCCGTCTCCGTCGCGTCCCCGATACCGATCTTGCCGTCCAGCGATAACCAGTCGGCCACACCGAACGACACCGTGTAAAAATGGTTCCGGCTCCTCAGGGTGCCGTATGACCGGTCGAGGGGCCTGTCAAAGATCATGTTGAACTCGTAACCCAGCTCCACGTCATGCCCGGGAGGCAGACGCGTCCCGTTCGACGACGCCGCATAAGACCCGGACACAGGGCTGAGGGAGACGGCGGCCGATAAAGAGAGCGCTAAAAGACGGCTGCCGAGGCGCCCGATCTTCAGTGATCCTGTTCTCATATTTTACCGGTGCCGGCCTTAATTACCGGAGACGAGCCCGTTACCCTTCTCCTGCCACTCTTTCAACCCGCCCTTATAGTCAAGGACGTTGTAACCCAACCCGGATAATTTACCGGCCGCCTGTGTCGAGGCCGTGCATTGAAAACTGCCGCAATAGACGATGATATTGTCACCTTTGGAGAGCATCCCTGCTGCGGTCGTCTCATTTATCGTGTCGAGAGGGAAGGATGCCGCACCTTCAATATGCCCCTTACTATAGCTATCCTGGGAGAGGACGTCGAGCAGCTTATACCCTTCTCCGGATCCTCTTATCGCCATGAACTGGTCGTAAGTTATCTCCCTGACGCCGGCTTTCACCGCCGCCTCACCTGTAACACGTGAAAAGGTGCCCATCGCCGCCTCTTTGCTCTCATCGCCGGGACCGCATGACCCGCACATGGCAAAAGCGGAGACGCATATCAACACAACGGCCGCCGCTAACACGTATACTCTTGTTACCATATATAGATCCTCCTTTTCTGTTATTTCCGCCCGAATTTTACATTAAGTATCTTAACATCAAAATCATCGACTTCGCCGCGCTGTGAATAGGGATACTCTTCGTTCCTCTCATTGAAGACGTCGCCGTTAAGGCGTATCTTATATTTCCTCGCCTCTCCCGGCGGGATCGCCTCGGTCAGCCTATCTTTCAGGATGACCCTCTTTACCGTATAACCTTCCGCATCATAATAACTGACCTCAAGGTTCAGGTTGGTTATGCTCTTATCGCCGTTATTCTTGAGCTCTATCCGCAGGCAGGCGAAGTGCGGGAATTCGTCCCGGTCAAAATCGATGGCGCTTTCCGCCACCTCTATATCTTTCACGCCCTCTCCGGCCGCCATCGCCGCTTCCGGGCCGGGATACGACAGGAGCGCAAGGGATATCAATAATACCGCATCTCTCTTCTTTAACATATTTGCCTTTTCCCGAAAATTACGCTGAAAACTGCCGTATATTCTACCTCAAAAGAGAGGATCCGTACATCTTTGAATGGCGCGCATTACTATAACCTGCCGAGGAACCGCAAGTCATCCTGCATGGCTATAGGGATGACCCCGGGCCTGCGATACATTGCGCTCTCCGCCTGCCTTATAAACGCCTGATTCAACACTTCCGCGCCCGCTTCTCCACCGCCCGATTCAAACCCCCAGTTGATATTATTGCCGCCGTCTATGGTGTCGGTGTGCTGGACCGTAAGGCCCCCCGATGCGTCGGAGTCGGTCACCTCGACATAGTCGATCGCGAATGTGCCGTTACATACGAGAGCCCATCTTGTGTCCGGCGAGTCCGAAACAAGATCGATGCGGTCATCGTCGCCCAGGCCATTAAGGGTAAATAACCCGTCGATCGTCTGGGTGGCGGTGCTGTCAAAGGTAAGCGTGAGGTCCGTGCCGGTTGCGACAGCCACCGTCTTTGAGAAATCGTTGAATGTCGTCGAGCCGACAAGTTCCTGGTCATTCCCGTCAAATATCACCGTTGAACCGGTCAAGGTGAATGTAGCCACGGCGGCGATGTCCCAGGTCGCGCCGGCGAAATTTATGACTGTGTTCGCGCCTGAACCGCTCGTGGCGTCAAGCGTACCGTCCAGGTCAAGCGAGCCGGCCAGGTCTATATCAAAACCATCCGTCACGAACGAGCCGGCTGTTATGGTAAGCGTGCCGGCAATCGTGAAGTCCTCGTCCTGGGTGAATGTCTTTGTGCCTGAATTGATGACGAGATTAAAGTATGGCTGGAGGTCTGAAAACCTTTCTATGGAGGACTCTGAACCAAGATAGGTAACGGTGCCGCCGTTATTGGTCCAGCTTAAGAGGTTCAGGACGATATCCGCCTCTACGTCGTTCGATTCGATCTGGAGGTTTCCCCCGTCCATGGTGACGGTATCGGCCAGGGCGCTGTTACCGAAAGTGATCGTAGAGGCGCCGGTCTTGAAGGTGCCGCCGTTTATGTCGGTGTCGGCGTTTACCGTCACGGCCTGGTCATTGGCATCGAAGGTGCCGCTATCCAGCGTAAGATCATTGTCGATCTGTAACCCCGTATCGAGCTGCCAGGTGCCTGCGCCGTCGAAGGCGATATCCCAGAAGCGGTCTCCGAAGCCGGCGGGTAGCCCTCCCGCGTAAGTATCCGCGCCGTTGAAGAGGACCTTGCCGGAGTCCTCATCGAAGCCGCCTGCGCCGGAGAAGGTGACCGTTTCATCGCCTTCAAGCGCCAGGGTGGCATTATTGGTGAATACGCCGTTGACCGTCAGGGTATTGCCGTTTATATCCAGGATGCCTGAGGTCAGGGTCAGGGCCTGGACGGTGGTCAATGCCGACTGCAAGCTCACCGCCGCGCCTCCGGTCTTGGCAATGGTGAGCGTGCCCTGGGGAAGGTCGCCGCCTCCTGTTGCGTCTATGTCGGTGCCTGTGCCGCCGTTCATGGTGATGGCACAGGTGCCGGCAACTCCGGTATCGGTGAGGGTCAGATCACCCGCCACTTCTATGGTGCCGCCGTTAATGGTCTGTGACAGCGTTATGGTAAGATCGCCGTCGACATCCATCGTGCCGGTTATGGTGAGGGTGTCCCATGTCCCCATATTGATATTGACATCGTTCAGGATCGTTGAGCCGATATCTATCGTCTTGGAGCCGCCGCCGATATTCACGTCATAAGTGCTCGAGTCAAAGCTTCCCTGTGTAACGGTAAAGCCGCCCGTGCCGAGGATCCAGATGTCCGTACCCAGCGTGACTTTATTTGCCGCGCCCTTGTTTATCTCAAGCCCGGGTACCCCCCCGCCCGAGGTCCCGCTGATCCCGGTATCGGTGTTACCGGTCATAGATATAACAGCTGTTGATTCCACCGAACCGCCTGTGCCGGTCCCTGTGGCGTTCGTTATAAGGTTCCCTGAAAGGTCTATAGTTCCGCCCAACATCTTATAAACACTCGATATGGTAAGGTCCTCGTCGACATCCATCGTACCGGTTATGGTGAGATCATTCCAGGTGCCCATATTGATCGTTACGCTGTTCAACACGGTCGAACCGATGTTGACGGTCTTGCTCGTCCCGGAAAAGACGATATCATAGATATCAACGTCGAAAGTGCCGGATGTTACGGCAAGACCGGCCGTGCCGAATATGGATATGTTCCTGAGGAGCGTCACCTTATTCGCCGCGTTCTTATTTATCTTCAATCCCGGCATATCGCCGCCGGTGCCGCTTATGGTCGTATCCGAATTGCCGTCCATCGTTATGAGAAGCGTGGAAGCCGAATTGTGGGCCGCGGAATTGTTCTCGATCAGATTTCCCGCAAGCTCTATCGTCCCGCCGCTCAACTCATAAACGGAGGTAAGTGTCAGGTCGCCGGCCATGTCGGCTGTCCCCGTTACGGTGAACTCACTCCATGCGCCCACATCTATCTCGATATCGTTCAGGGTATTTGAGCCGATATTTAAGGTCTTATCACCGCTATTGAATATGACATTGGAATTTGTGCTCGTCAAGGCGTCAAGCAGGCTTAAGTCCATGGACGAACCGTAGTAGTAGACCGTATCATCGCTGATATCAAGCGCGGTCGCGGCCCCGTCATAGGCGGTGAATGTGCCGCTTATGCGCATGGTATCGGCCGTGATGAGCGATCCTCCGGAGGTGACAGAGCCGATCGCTACATTTACAAAGGTCTTACCTCCTGAGGTGAGTATGGTCGCCCCGTCAAAGACGACGGTGGAGCCGGTGGCGGTGAAAGTCGAGCCGGTCAGGTCCATGTCGCCGGCCACATTCATGGTGGTGTTCCCGCCGGCGCCGCTTGCGATATTCAGGGTGCCGTCGACATCGAGGGGACCGTTGATATCCAGGTCGTAGCCGGCGGAGATGAACGAGTCGCCCGAGTTGATAGTCAACGAGTCGCAGGTCATATCCGACTTAAGGGTGGTCGAATCGGGAGAGGTGCCGATGGCTATCTTCCCGAAGTTGATCCCTCCGGCGCTATCGGTATAGTCGATATCGCCGGCAAAGGTGATCAGGGCGGTCCCTTTGGTGACAGAGCCGCTATTTACGGTGATATCACCCGATATGGTCAACCCTGTATTGGCGGAGAGGTCCAGTGTGCCGCCCGATATGGTCAATGTGCCTGTGCCTATAGCCGAGGTGTTATTGATATACAGGGTGCCTAAATTGATCGTGGTGCCGCCTGTGTAGGTATTGGTGCCTGAAAGGGTGACTGTGCTTGCGGTATTCTTGGCCAGGGCAACGCCGCTTCCTCCCAAAATGGCGCTTATGGAGCCCTTTTCGACGGTATAAGAAGTGCCGGTTATGACCCCTGAGGTGCCTGTGATAGCCCCATCGGTAAGGACGACCGCTCCGGTATTGAGGGAAAAGGTCGTTATAGAAAGGGTAATACCGGAATTATTCAGGGAGAGCGCCCCTATTGTGCGTGTCTGGTCCAGCGTCACTATACCGATCCCTGAATTGGCATCAAAGACCGCCGAAGTGCCGCTATCGGCAGGGATAGTACCGGAACCCGCCTCTCCTCCGGACTCATCTGCCCAGTGGCTGGCGGTTGCCCAATCCCCGGCGCCGCCCACCCAGAAACTGTTTGGATCAAGAATAAAACCGTTTAAATCAACATATCCGGTCTTATGTTTATAAACTATGGCGTCAAAATCGCGCTCCAGGGTGAGCGTTCCGGTATACCCATCAAGGATGAGCGCGTAGGTCTCGCCCGAAAAGGCGGGGTCTATAGTGGAATCTTTATTGGCATTCAGGCCTGTAATACCGTCGAAGACCACGCGGGATGTTACGGTAGGGATGGTGCCGGTATCCCAATTGAACGCATCGGTCCACCTGTTATCGGCGCCTTCCCCTGTCCATCTTACGGCTATATCCCAATTCTTATTATTACCTGAAGAATCGCTGTGCATGGCGGCGAGCGGTGGCCCGCAGATATTGACCGAACCGCCTACCGACACATATATGATGTCCGTAGGCCCTCTGGGCAATATGCTCCATTGCTTTTCCGGATTTACAGAGGTTAACTGCAGCAACTTCCCGAAAGCGCCCTTTAATGTAAGGGTGCCTATGATCTCCTGTGTCGTCTCTGAGTCGAATCTGACCAGCTTGCCGGGCTCAAGCACCGTGAAGTCGTAGAATCTGTTTTCGCCGATGACCTCGGCATCCTCCGCCGAAACGAGGTTGACGCTCGATGTATCAGGGATGAAGTTCCCGTAATTCAGCCAATTCCTGCCTATCTCATAGTACGTATCAGCGGCTTTCAGTTCCGCACCCTCGCCTATAGACATAGACCCGGCGGCCGATACCCTGGAACCCGGGTGCTGGGTGAACTTTGCCGGGGCGCCGCCCTGGCGCAGGGATATCTCCCCTGCGGAGCTTATATCGGCAAGCGTGCTTTCGCCGGAGGACTGGATCGTGATATCGCCGGAATCGACCGTCGCGATGGTAGTGCCGGGCGCCTGGGTGAATGAGCCCTCCCCATCCAGGTCCGCATCGGCTATCAGGTCGAGATCACCCGATACGGTGGTCACGTCTGCGTTCACTTCTATATCTTTATCTGCCGAGATCGCCGTATCCCCTGTGGTCTTCAACTCTCTATTGACCAGGACCGTCTCTCCGGATGTGACTTCGACCTTTCCGCCGGCGGCCTCCATGACCCCGGAGACCTGCACCCTGGCATTGGATACGATCCTTATGACGCCGTTCTCTGCCGCAAGGCCGGTCGCCCTGACGATGCCCTCCTGGTTCACGGCATTTTCAAATATGTCCCTGGCCGCCTTGGCGCTCATTATGACCTTCCTGCCGCTCACCTGGCCGGAATTGGCCACCCCATCCTTTACCGCGACCCCGTTACCGTCCACGACCTTTCCGCTCGTCTCTGAATCTATCTCTACATTGATCAAACCTTTCTGATCTATGGTGACGGTCTGCTTGTCTCCCGAAGAGAGATGCACCGTGCCCACCTCTGCCACGATCACTCCCTCATTGCGCACGGCGGAGCCGAGGAGAGCTATATTATTTCCCGATATCCTGCCGCGGTTGATCAACCGGGCAAAGCCGGAGTCCGGACCGTGCTCCAGTATATAATTGCCGTTAAGAAAATTATTGGTGGATATCTCGAGGGTGGAGGCCACCAGGCCGTTCACCTGCACCTGCGCGGAAGGCGCGAAGTAGATGCCGTTCGGATTTGTGAGGAACAGGATGCCGTTCGCCGAGAGCGACCCGTATATAGCGCTTGCCCCGGCACCCGTGACACGGCTCAAGACCGTGGCGGAGTCGCCCGGCTGGATGAAATGGACCGCCTCGTTCTCTGCTATATCGAAAGAGTCAAAATTGATCACGGCCTTATCGTCCGCGATCACGTTAAGGGTATTGGGGTCCGGGTTTTCGAATGATACGCTGCCGGATTCAACCTTCGCGCCTTCGGGAAGGGCAAAAAGGGGCACGGGCTCCAGGCGAGTAAGGAGGATGAGAGTAAAGACGATTATTCTTATTCTTCTTATGCCTATATTCTTTTTAATAACTAAATTATATCATATGTTCGCCTGGACCGTCAAATAAAAGGTGGACGGCCCTGCGCCGCTGGTAGGATCGTCGCCCAGGGCTCCCGCCCACTCGAAACGCATCGATAAATTGCGCTTGAAGTTGACGCGCAGGCCTCCCCCCGCGCCCATCAAAAACTTCTCCCTCTTCTCGCCCGGGTACGTCTTGTTGAGCTTTCCCCCGCCGATATCGAAGAATACGACCGGCTCTATCTGCCGGCGGAGCGGCGTCTCCGAGCAGGGCAATTTCCAGTCCGCCGGGATGAGATACATCGGGAAGATCCAATCGACGCTGAGGCTGCCTCCGAGGTCCGCAAGATAATCACCCTCGGGATAGCCGCGGACGGAATTCATCCCTCCCAGCTGGAACTGCTCGGCCGAAGGGAGGGTATGGGAGGCGATCTGGAACTGGAAAGATGCGTCAAGATAGCTCCCGTAACACATGCGCTGCAGCCGCTCAAGGGTATGCTCGTATTTGAAGAAGAACCCGCCGGTATCTGTGCGGCTTGCCAGCGGGTCATTCCGCCTGGACGCGCCCAGGAAACCCGATGTCCCGAAAACGAAACGCGGCGTGAAACTTGTCTGGCCGTGATCGTCATTGCCTATTATATCCAAGCCCGCATAAGGCAGCCGGAGGTCCTCTTTGGCCGTCACCTCGGTATGCATCTTCTTCTTTATGCATTTGATGTCGATCCCGGCCTTACCGGTGACCTGAAGGTCTTCCGAAAGATACAGCTCCTGGGACAGGTACGGGCTATATATCTGGGTCTTGCCCGTAATATCGTAAATGAGGTACTCCTGCCCCAGTTTCAATTCAAAATAGGAGGCATCGATCCCCAGTTTTGTGCCGACGGTCGTGATCGGCAAAGCATAGCTCACCGATTCTCCGAACGCATCCTCGCTGAGGAGCGAATTGACGAAGATCACATCAAAATTGCCCGTGAAGTTAGAGCTCCAGAAGAGGACGAATGTGCGGTACTTACCGGTGAGGCGCGAACCATGGTTATCGACACCCCCGCCCAGGTGGTACGGGAACCTCTCTTCGGCCTTAAGGGTGATATCCGTCGTACCGGCCTCTTTCCCCGCGCCGATAACGGACTTGACCTCTAGGTCCGGGTTCTGGTTCAGGCGCAGCAGGTCTCTCTGTAATACGTTTATGTTAAGGAGCTCGTCCTTTTTGGTGTGGAAGTACCTGGTGATCGACCTGGTGGAGAAGAACCTGTTACCTTCGACATTAAGGCTGCCCATCTTCCCTTCGAGTACGCGGATCTCAATATTCCCGTCCCTTATCTCCTGCTCCGGCACATAGACGTTCGTGGTAAGGTACCCCTTCTCCCTGTACTTTGCCTTTATATTTTCCGTTATCTTATCCAGGTCCTCGAAAGTGACCGTACGATTGAGATAGGGTTGATATGTGGGAGAGAGGTCGGCCTCTTTGAATATGGTCGAGCCGGTGACCGCCACAGATGCGAGGGTGAACGTAACGGTCACGCCGGAAGGTTTGGGCTTCTCTTCCTCGACCTCTGCCCTGGGGGGCCTTACCCTCTTCTCTTCCAACTCCCTCTGCCTCCGTTCGATCTCCTTCTGGTAGCGGCTGGCCTGGGCTTCGGGTTCCTGGCCCGCGGTAGGGGTCTGGGCGAGGGCGGGGAGAGCGAACAATACGACGAATAGCAGTATCCCCGCCAGCTTAAGTATATTCATGGTCTGATTATACCTCAACAAAAAAGTCCCCGCAAGGACTTTACTCAAGCATGTTGCCATTTCCCGGGAATGGCCTTATAATATGCCCTGACAGGAGGGTGATATGAAAAAAGGTCTGGTAATATCGATGATCGTCATGGTCTTTACCGGCCTCGTTCTCATCCTGAAGATGGGATTGATGCCGCAGGTCGAAGGCGTCATAAGCGACTTTCATCAGCGCTACAACGACGGGGAGTTCGGATATATCTACCGGGAGATGGCAAGCGGCCAGTTCCGGGAGGCGCTGCCTTACGGGCCGTACGAGGAGTTCATGAATAAACTGCGTGACAGGTTCGGGAAGGTCGTAAAGGCGGAGAGGACCGGGTGGGGCGTATTCTATAAGAACATCGGGTCGACCTTCAACCTCCGGTACAGGACCGTATACGAGAGGGGCGAGCTCGAGGAGAATTTCACCCTCTTGAAGCACGGGTCCGGATGGCGCATCTTAACCTACGACGCCGGGTCCGGGAAGTAGATATTTTACTCCAAAAATTTAAACGCTGTGATATAATGCCGCCCATGAACAAGAAAAGCATACAGGACCTGGAGAAGCTCCGTAAAAAAGCGGTCTTTTACAGGACCCTCAGCATCCTCTTTGCCTGCATCATCATATCAATATCTGCGGCGGAATCCATACGCTGGATCAGGGAGAACGCCATGGAATTGGGGCTGATCGATATCGACGCAAAGGGCCCGTACCATAAAGAGATAAAAGAGCTCATGGAGCCGATCAGGTATTCCGGGCTTAAAGACCTGCTCGATGCCAATACGCGGCTATCCGTAGATTTCGAAAAGAAAGAATGGACACTGCACAATATACATCAATTCGACAAAGACGGGAAGATACTGCTGAAGGAGAACCGCTTCGGGCTGTGCGGAGACCTCGCGGCATATATGTATGAAAAGGTCTCGCCCATGCTGGACAAAAGGTATTCCATCAGTTTTGTCTCTGTTTCGGAATCCAATTTCTTCCAGGCCCCCAGGGGCTCCCATATCGCCCTGAAGATCACGGACAGGGCGATCAACCTCATACCCAATATATACCTGATCGATCCCACCTTCCGCAGATACAGGAAGATAGAATACTTTGAAGATTACGCCTTTTACTCCGAGATGCCGGAACTCCCGTTCTATAAGGAGAAGAGCAGGGATGAGACCTTTATCGCGGGCACCCAATGCCCCATATTGATCAAAGGGGATTTTTTACTCTGTATAGGCCTGGATTATGTGGACGATAAATTCGATAAGGACAATTTCGTGCTGTTCCTCTCCCTGACAAAACGGCATAAATATTTCTCCAGGCCGGTCTTCGCGCTCCGAAAAAGGAATAACGTGACCGGCACGTCCAAAGACGACGTCCTGGCGCAGAAGGTCCTGGGGAAACAGGAATTCGGAGAGCTATGCCAGAAGGTCACTCTCTTCTTTAACGAGATGCAGTATCCTACGCGGTGATCTTATCGAACTCTTCGATGGTGATCGCCGGGAAACTGGTGAAGGCGATGCCCGTCAGCTTGTCCAGGGCGATCGACGCCTTCATCACATCCGCTATACCGGGAAAATCCGTTATCAGCACTATATCGTATTTGCCCAGGAGCGCGTACATCGAGCTCACCTTGCCGCCGGCCTTCGCTATCGTATCGAGTGCCTTCTTCGTCCTGTCGGCCGAGATGCCCTTCATCGCCTCCTGCGAATACTTCCCGTACATGAAGAACTTTGCCATAAAACACCTCCCTTTTATTTTCCGGTGCCTTAAGAACGGTCACTCGCCGTATATGGCGGCAATTATGATGCCTTTGACCGGCATTTCTACCAGACCCATGACCGTCCAATAAACGACCACACCCGTGGCTACGGTCATGAACGAGTAAGTCGAGAACATCCCGGGCAGCATGCCGACGGCCCATACGCATAACCCGAATATGGCTCCTTTAGCCACCCTGCCCTTCCCCGGGATGCCTTTCCGGAGCAACGCATAGACGACCGCGAGGACCGCGTTGAGAAAGAAGCCCCCTATCATGAACGCCGGGCCGGGAGGGCCTTCCATCGGCCTCCAGACATTCGTCGGTTCAAGTTTATACACCCAGCTGAAGAGCCACCCGCAGGTCACTCCCCCGAAGATCATGCCGAATACCGAGAGCGCCAGCGCGGCGATGAGTATCTTCCCTATCTTCATATCATTCCTCCTCTGTTGTCTTCCATTTTACCATAAAAACGGCCTATATCTCTACGGGACGTTTTCCGCTATCGTCGAGATATCTCCTGATCAACGCCAGCAGGTCTTCCAGTTTGATCGGTTTTATGGCATAGTCGGCGGCCCATAAATGCTTCGATTCGAATATGGAATCGGTCTCTGCCTTGGAGGTCAGCATTATGACAGGGGTATTTACGTTATCGGGGTCCGAATTGATATGCCTGAGGAATTCGAACCCGTCCATCCCCGGCATCTTGATGTCCAGTAGGACGATGTCGGGCGACGCCTTCATCTTCTCAAGGGCATCGATCCCGTTATAGGCCACCATGACCGAGTATCCTCTCATGGCCAGGAACTCTCTCACGGATTCGACGAAATCCTTTTCGTCATCGATGACCAGTATCTTCTTCATATTTTCGACCCATCTATCTCTTTCTGTATAGCTTCCAGGTCGGCTTCTATCTTCGCGATGTGCTCTTCCACCTCTATCATCTTCCTTCCGATATATGCGTTTATATCCTCGTAGATCAGTATATCTCCCCGCTTGCGTACCCATGAATCCCTGGGTATCACCACATTCCTGCCCCCTATCTTCTTCATGACCATGCCGGGAGGCACGCCGGCGCTGCGGAGCTCTTCCTCCCCGTCATCCTGGGCGTAAACCGCAAATGAGCCGAGCGCTATGATCAGCGCCATTGAAAGGATTACGATATCTTTTCGCGTCATCATCTCCGTTTTATGGTCCTATTTTTTTGGTTCCTGCAGCTCTTTATGTATGGACTCCAGGGCGGCGTCTATTTTCGAAAGGCGCTTTTCGATCTCCATAAATTTCCTGGCGGCATATTCGTTGATATCCTCATAGATCAGCGCATCCCCCTGTTTGCGTACTATTGCATCTTTGGGCATTATGATATTACTGCCTCCTACTTTTCTGGCGACCATGCCCGGGGGCATCCCGCTGTCGTCCTCATCTCCGTCATCCTGGGCGTAAGCCGCGTATGGGCACAGGGCCATGATCAACGCTATCGACAGGATCATGATATTTTTTCGCATCATCTCCTCCGTTTCGGCATCCTCAGGCGCCGTTCACCTGAGGTACTTCGCGATATACTCCAGACTCTTCTTCTGGGGCGCCTGGTACGCCTTCAAAGAATACCCTACCGGTATGACGGCCATGAATTCGCCCTTCGATTCGCCCAAAAATTCCCTCACCTCGTCCTTCAAGAGGAAGAGTATGCCGAGCCATACGCTTCCCAGCCCCAGCGAAGTGGCCGCAAGGAGAAGGTTCTGGACGGCGGCGGATGAACTCTGTATCTCCATCGTGCGGAAGAAGTCCTTGCCGAGTTCCTTGCCGACCTTAAATAGTTCGGTGCCGTGTTCTATCAGGGTGCCGGAATTGACCACGGCGATCACTGCCGGAGCGTTAGTTATGCTACGCGCGGCCATACGGAGGATGGAGGAGGCCGGCTTCGGGAAAGAGGATGACTTATCCGCGACCAGCTTCGCCAGCGCCTCTTTCTTCTCTCCGCGCACGACTATGAAGCGCCATGACTGCTGGTTATGGGCTGAGGGCGCCTTATTGGCGGCATCCAGTATCTTACGTATCAGCGCATCGTCGACCGGCTTATCCTGGAACTGCCGGATGCTGCGCCGTTCGGTTATCGTACGTAGGGTCTCGTTGTCGGTCTTAGCGGTCATCTGATATCTTTCGATGCCATTGATCACATCTCCTTATTCTCCACCGTGATCTTCGTCGCTATAAGCATGCCTGAGGGGTCTTTATAGTGTTCAATGGTCACATAATCATCCGCTTCGATATCGGATAATTTTATGTCGTATATGCCTTCCATGATGGCGGTCTTTGCGGGGACCGAAAAGGTGAGTTCGTTTGCGGCCTTTATGGTGATGGTCGAGCGCGAAACGTCCACTCCTGTCACCTTACCGTCAACGGTCATCAATTCCAGCTCTTCCGCATTCTCCTGCGCGCGGCAATCGACCATTACCGAAACGCTCAAAAGTGTCACTAAAACCAATGCTATGATCTTACTCACGATGACCTCCTTAGCTGAACCATGAGACACCTAAAAATTTTAGGGTCCCCTCCTTCGCAGCTTCTGCCATTCAGAGATGTTTTGCTTCGGAGGGCAGGCTGCCGCTCCCTCGCCTTTTGTTTCTATAGGGCATTCAACGCTCTCGAGGCGTACCAATGACCGATCGTGGATCCTAGGCGCCGTAGTGCCCTAATACTCCAAAAGGCTCGGTCGCGTCATACTAAAATTTCCTCTGTGAAATTTTAGTATTTTAATAGTCTATAGCTTATCCCAAATTTTTCCTTTATAAAAATTTGGGGTCATACTAAAATTTTCTGCCCGACCACAGCTTTTTAGCTTAGCACTAAATGTTTAACTTCACTGAAAAAACTGCTTAGTGATAAAACCAATAGCTCCACCAAATGATAAGGGTTGAAAATCAAACTTAGTTTTAATTCCAGCCCCTACCAAACTTCGGAATCTTGGCAATACTGTCGTCTCGTTGGGGTCAAAAACCCAAAAGCGCTTAATTCTAGTAGGTCCGACTGACCCTAATGCAAAAAAATATCTGAAAAATAGATCACTATCTGGTAAAGAATATCCTAAAATAAAAATATTTTCTGCGTTTCTTAATTCAGCTGCAGCGCGACTCCATACTTTTGATAAGTCTTGTTGGTGCAACATTTTGTTCCAGGTAGGTGGCACAATAACCGGCTCGGATTTAATTAATTCCTGACAATGTGTAAGGCCAGATGTTGATAACTTTGATACAAAATCTAAATGGACCGATTCGATACCATGTAAAAAATGGAAATGATGATTTTTAAAATAATCACTAATACTGAATGGCACTATTTCCCCGCATTTAGAACACTTAGCCCAATTTACAGAACCGTGTAATTTAAATAAATTTACAAATCCTTGCTTAAAATCTTCTGATAAACAATAATTTGCAGGATGATCGTGAAAGTTTAACGCATAGTCTAAACCAATATCATAATTAAAGGTTATTATAGAGCAACGGTTATGATTGGCATTGGCATTTAGTTTGGTAATTAATTCTACAAAGTCATTGTAAGAATTCGGAGGATATATATTCTGATCCTCCACTGGGAATAAGATGGTTTTTTCTAATGTCTTATAAATTAGCCTCTTCATGGACAATAAAAGAGAATCTGTATTGTTTTTAGACAAATTTGGTAACATATTAATCAACTGTCCCATTTCAAACGCAGCAAATACAGATTCAATATTATCTAAATTTAGCTCTGATTTAGAGTGAACTGGCTGTAAGGCAGAAATGGCATTAAATACATCATCAAAATCAGATTTGTATTCACCTAAATTATCAGTTTTTCTTAACTCATCGGCTTTTTCAAGAAAATCAGCCATTAGAGGCGCACCAGCCTCTTTTGAGGCACCAGCACCTAATATAAATACAATCTCGCTCATTTATCCTCCAATAATACACCGATAGTCTAGTATTTGTCCCATAGGGTCCGTTTTCCGCGGAGCCACCTCCTAACCTGGCACCTTTGCAAACGGACCCTATTTAGTCATTTATTGCATTTTTGCATACGAGTGAGGCAGAGAGATTACTAAACTGCTATGATAATTTATTCGCTTTGAATGTTAGATAGTGGGAGAGTATCGTCTTTGCTCAATTTTTTGAAAAAATCGTCTAACTTTTCTTTGGAATCAAAATCTAACAATGTTGGCGTATTTTGAATATCACTTTCATTAAATTCAAGGCCAGTAATATCCTTAACATCCTGTTTAAACGTTTTTACATTTCGCATGCTTTGGAAAACTGGCCACTCATATAAGGATTCTAACGTAACTGTTTTCTCTTGAACAGCAATTTTCAAATTTTTACAAAAAGCTTCGTAATCCTCATTGAGAGCTGCGACGCACGTTTTAAAATCTGCACTGCATGATTGCCAATTGTGCCCATTTAATAGCGCCTTACATTTCTCAACATTCCCTTGCCACTTGTATGTTTGGGCTAAATTTATTAGACCCATAAGCGCTGATATAGAACTGGCCAAATGACGATTGTTTGCATATTCTAGAATTAATTCGGCAGAAAAATATTGTTTGTTTTTTATATTGTTATATGCTGCGTTATTTAAAAATTCATCTGCATATTCTTCGTCTTCTTTCGATTTTTTCCCTCTAGCATGGTCTACCGCTAGTAAATGCAGTAAAATAACTCCTGCGGCATAAAGAATACACCATGCCCGTATAACATATGAATCCGATTTAGAAAGGTCGTTTCCTTCGGCCGGCACCTTAAATGTAAGATTTCGTAGTTTTTTAACACGATTTAAATACTCTCCGCTTGCAATACCACCAGCATGGACAATGGCATGTCTTCTAAGAACTACTTCGCAAAGGTCATCAACAAAAGAGAAGTTTGACCTCAAATCAACATTTAAATTTTCTTTAAAATATTTTATTTGGTCAGATGTTGTATTTCTCTTTAAAAACTCGTCTATCTCATTTTCTATTAAATGTTTTTGTACGTCATCAAAATCGTTAAAACTAAGGATATCTGAATAAGTAATCGTTCTTTCTTTTGGAATAATATCAGGGGAAGACTTAAATTTCCATTCTAATAAACTAGCAAGAACTTTCTCCCATGCATTAACCATTTGCTGAAGTACGGTTTCATGCAGAAGATGCAGGGCTTTATCATTATGCCTGAAGTAATCGCTTAATTTTTTTAGATGAGATATTTCAAAAATTGGAATAATTGCTTCTTTCTTTTTCAAATTCTTTTTCTTAATTGAAAGAGTAAAATTGGCAACAGGCTTTTCCGTTGACGATGCTTTTTTATTTCGTGCTCGCAATTCATCAAGTATTGTTGGCAATTTAGTAAAATTTAATAAAGAGGTATTATTAGCGACTAACCCTATCTCTTGCGTATACTGCCAAAGCACATCAAGTACTGTTACATAATTCTGAGCAATTGACCTAAATTTTTCGACAGTTTTCTCTTTGGTAACAGCAGACCGAATGTCTTTGCTGTTAGCTTTAGGAGTAGGACTGTCTAGGATTTTAATCCCATAGGTAATCTCAACATCTGTTTCTTTTTTTATAGGTTTATTTGTCATATGTTTTTATCCCGGGTTTATATTATACCGAATCGTAAAATACTATTTAGTAAAACAGTAACCCCCAAAGGTTAGCTGGGGCCATCCTACAAGGGGACACCCTATAATTGCGTTCCTAAAATACAAAAGGCAACCCCTTGTGAGAATTGCCTAAATCGCTATATGTTTACTTTACCCATAACCACATCCTTGTGGTAATGGATAGATGATACTCCTTTGGTATTTATATGTCAATTGTCTAAGTGGACACCGTGTTCAAAGATGCCATCCGGATAAATAGTTGGTAAAAATAGTAAAATTTTTCGTCTCTTGGCGCAGGCGGAACTTTTCGTGCCCGCCGAAGCAAAACATCTCTGAATAGCAAAAGCTGCGAAGGCGAGGACCCCTGCCTTCTCTCACCTTTGCAAAAATCTCATTGCGGCTTTTACGAACAGGCCGGGGTTTTCTATGTGTATGCAGTGGGCCGCGCCTTTTACGGATCGGAATACGCTACCGGGGATATTTTTGGCGAGAGCTTCGGCCTCTCTGGGGAGGATCAGCGCATCCTCCTCCCCTTCGATGATAAGTGTCCCGGCCTTTATCCTGCATAGTCGTTTACGCGTATCGAACGAGGCGATGGCGTCTATCTGGCCCTTGAAACCTTTTGCCTGCTGCGGATAGGGGTAGTTTGACCCGTTTTTGACGAACGCCTTTATGAACGCCTTACGGGCAAGGCATCTCTTGGAGAATAGCCAGCGGGCCCATCTGCGGATCCATGCCTCCAAGCTCTTCCCTCCTTTAAGATCTTTATAGAAATCGAGGAAGAGGGCATTATTTCTTTTTGAAGAGACGGAAGAAGTGCTCTCCAGGATGAGCTTATCGACGCGTCCGGGATAACATATAGCAAGTTCCTGGGCGATATAGCCGCCCATGGAGTGGCCTATGATGTGCGTCTTTTTTATCTTTAAATGATCGAGTAACCGCACGGCATCGTCTGCCATCCGTCGGACAGTATATTTCCTATCCGGGATCTCACTGCGGCCGGTCCCGCGGTTATCGAAAGCGATGACCTTAAAATGCGCCGAGAGCCCATCGATGACGCCCGCCCAGCTTGAAATATCGGACCCGAGGCCGGCTATCAATAGGACGGGACGGCCTTTACCGCGGACCTCGTAGTAGAGCGATATGCCGCCGATCTTGGTTTTAGGCATGGCTACATTCTAAACCAGGCAGAAATCCTATGCAACAACAAACGCGGACGGTTTTGCTACGCCTGCGCTATGCGGTGGAGGATCTCTGAAATTAATGTCTGATATTTCACACCCATCTGCCGGGCTTTCTCTTTCAGGCTATTCAGGTCATGGCTATTTACGCGAATATTCAAAACAGCATCTTTCTTTCTTGCTGCTATAGCATTAATGATCTCTTCATATTCCTGTTTATCGGCAGGAACAAAGCGTTCAATGCCGTCTTCGATCATCTGCTCTTCTTTCGTTAATTTAATCCTTCTCATACTTCATCTCCTCTTGTAAAGTTTCATCAATTTCCTGCTTGGATATATTGTTTTTAAAAATATCGCTTCTCCTGCTATTACATACGGCACAGCCCAAAGATAGCCTTTATGTTGGTAAATAAGGATCTTTTGGTTCTCTCTGTTCGGATGCTTACGTATATCGATCAGCTTAGAAGCAATGATCTCTTCAAACGAAACGCCGCGGATCTTCTTAAGGCGCCTGCTCTTTGTCTGGCTCCAACGTATCTCTTTCATATAGTATATACAATTGTATTACTTTGTCAAGTCCTTTTTATATTCTCTCCCCCTATATATAAAGATGCTAAAAACGGCAAAATTATTGCAAACTATTTTAAAATTTTTACGCATACCGCAAAATCCCTGAAAATTGTGCCAAAAATCGCGAAATTGAAAATATTTGAAAAAGCATTGGTGGTGTGCTACAATTCTCGTGGCTCTTTGAGTATTACACTCCCCTGTAGCTCAGTCGGTAGAGCACGTGGCTGTTGGATGAGCACGCGATTTACGGAACGAAGTGAACGTAAATCGCTGTGCGAATTCAATCTCGCCGAAGCATTTAGTCTATTATGCGTTGAATGCGAAGGCGGATGAAAGTTAGCAGCCTCAGGCGGCAACGCCGGAGTGAAAAGCGGGCTAAGTCAGGGAAACCGCACCGTAAAGTCGGCGGCAATCCTGAGCTAGGGCCTTATCGGCCCGAGTGCAGAGACTATACACCCGCCATCCCATTGGGATGAAGAGATAGTCCGACTCTCCGGGTAACCGGAGTCAGATCGTAACCACGCTGTCCGAGGTTCGAGTCCTCGCGGGGGAGCCAATTCATCCTCTTATCAAACCGATGAGAGGCAGAGCCACCAGAAGCAGCTTTACCAACTGATTTTGGTGGCTTCTGTATTTCTGGGGGATTATTGAAGGTTATATCAATCTTGGAAAGGTCGCCATTGTATACTATCTTCTTTATTAAGAGATGGAGGAGTTCAGATTGGCGGTCAGGTGGTAAACTATCAAAGACCTCGGCAAAGCTTCTAAATGCTGCAAGAACATCCACATCCTTGATTTGTTTTTGCCTCTCCTCGTTAATATCGTAATCGACTTTGGAGAGCTGTGCACTAATCTGGTCAAGTCTATCTTGAAGAGGCTTTAGATGCTCTTCAATCATTGCCAGCTTACTCTTCTTTATTGCCTCCATAAATGGAGCAGCCTCATCTCCAATCTTCCGTTTCTCTGCTTCTAAGTGGGCCCGGTCCCTTAATAGCTCGGTGAGGCGTTTCTTAGATGATGAAATAGCTCTTTCAACGAGCTTTGTTGTTAACGGCTGATTGTTTGAAAGGTATTTTATACGGTCAACAACAATATGCTCGAGCTCTCGTGCAGGCACGCTCTTTATCTTGCACGCTGTTTTGTCGCCGTGTGATACGCTTGTGCATTTGTAGTATAAATAAACTTTTCCTTTCTTAATGGATTGATTTGGCGACATCTGGCATCCGCAATGACTACACCATACGAGACCGGTTAAGAGAAGGTTATATTTATTTTCACTTATAGACGACCCACGGGCCCGGTAATTTTGATTTAACATTTGATTTGCCCTATGGAATGTTTTCTCGGATACAATGCCTTTCCATTGCGCTTTATGGAACTCTTTATTGCCACCTTTTCCCGTAGATGTTTTTCCAATGTATGCTATGTTTTTCAAGAGGTTAAGAAGGTTCCCCTTGTTAAATCGTGTACCTCCACGCCATTTACCTTGTTCTGTACGCCACTTCTTGGTTCGATATCCTTTGGAGTTTAGTTCCTGAGCAACTTTTTGGACAGAACCAATGCGGAGATACCGTTCGAAAATCCATTTCACCAGCCGTGCTTCCTTTTGGTTGATAACCAAGATGCCTTTTTCACCAGTCTTGAAATCATACCCGAGCGGCGGATATCCGCCGTGAAATAAACCCTTAGACGCTTGGTATTGCATCTTCTCTCGTGTACGGTCGCTTGCCAGTTCTCGCTCAAATTGGGCAAATCTTAAAACCATATCGAGGTGAAGACGACCGGTCGGAGATGTAGTGCTGAACTCTTGAGTGGCGGAGGCAAGCTCTATTTTATATGCTTGTAAGACTTCCCATAAGGCATAGAAATCTTTCAGGCTGCGTGTAAGTCTATCCAAAGCCTTTACGACTATAAGTGTGAACTTGCCTTCTTTGGCATCTTGAATTAAATGCTTGAGAGCTGGTCTATTAAGGTCTTTGCCAGAGTAGTTTCTGTCCTCGTATCGTGTATTAAATACCTTCCATCCTTCCTCTTCCTTGAGTCCGATATATCTTTTGCATACTTCGTGTTGAAATTCAATCGTATCATATTTTGATTTCTCACGGTCTTCTTGGTGGGAAATACGAGTGTAGATGGCACAGATATGTTTCTTAGGAGGTGTCTTGCTATCCGAAATAATCATAGGGTTATTCCTTCGTTGACTTCGATTATATAGCAAAGTATAATGTTTATCAACAATATATAACTTTACAGGAGGATGTTATATGGTTATGCACGAACCACTTATGACGATTAACGACGTGGCCCAATTCCTGAAGGTTACGACGACAACCGTCAGGAGATGGACCGACACGGGCCTACTCAAGTGCTATCGCATAGGCAAGCGTAACGAGCGCCGATTTGATAAGAAGGACGTAATGAAATATCTCCAGAGGGATAAATAATGCCGATTCCTATGCCAGATTGGAGCGAAGCCAGAACCCGCAAGCAACTCATAGATAAAGAATTATCTGCGAGCGGTTGGGCGCCAATCATTCCTTTTCAAGAAGGCAAAACATATTCTCAGGGCTCAGTCGAGGAGTATCCTACGACCTCCGGCCCGGCTGATTATGTGCTGTTCAACAAGGCACGTGCGATAGCTGCTGTCGAAGGCAAGAAGGTTGCCGTCGGCCCGCAGAATGTCCTGCAACAGGCCCAGCGATACGCAAGAACTATCCAGAATACCAAGTTCAATCTCGGCGAATATAAATTGCCTTTCATCTACTCCACTAACGGAAAGGTATTCTGGTTTCAGGACCTCAGGCATCCCCTTAATCGTTCACGTGAAGTCGCCAGTATTCATACTCCAAATGCTATCGAAGAGATGTTGAATAAAGATACGGAATCCGCAAAGCGTTGGCTTATAGAGAATCCTATTAACAATGACAGGCTGCGTCTCTATCAGCGAGAGGCCATACAGAGGATAGAGCAAGCCACGATTAACCACAAGCGCAATATGCTTATAGCAATGGCGACGGGCTGCGGTAAGACATTTACAATCGTGAACCTGATTTACCGTATTATGAAATCCGGGTACGCTAAGCGAATATTATTCCTTGTCGACCGAAAAGCTCTGGCTGCTCAGGCGGTGACTGAGCTGGCAAGCTTTGAGCCGGAACCCGGCTTAAAGTTCGACAAAATATATGAGGTTTACAGCCAACGCTTTAGGCGAGAAGATTTTGAAGAAGGCGAACGATTTGACCCGAAGGTCCTTCCTACAGAATATCTTACCAATCCTCAGAGCCGTAATGCCTTTGTGTATGTATGCACTATCCAGCGTATGCGTATCAATCTATTTGGAAGACAGACGCAGGAAGATGTTTATATGAGCGAAGAAGAGGATGCCGAGCGGCTGAATATACCAATTCACGCATTCGATGTTGTTATAGCTGATGAGTGTCATCGTGGATATACGGCTCAAGAAGATAGTAAGTGGCGGGAAGTATTGAACCATTTCGACGCTGTCCGCATTGGCCTTACGGCAACCCCGGCAGTTCATACAACAGCTTTCTTTAAGGAGATAGTTTACCGTTATGAGTATGAGCGAGCCGTAAGAGAAGGTTTCCTCGTAGACTACGATGCGATAGGCATTGATTCTAATATTACAGTCAACGGAACGTTCCTGAAGGAAGGCGAAGAAGTCGGGATTCGTAACACCGAGACCGGTCAACTTGTCTTTGACTCTCTGGAGGATGAGCGTCTGTTGGCGCCTGAAACTAATGAGTCGGAATGGACGGCGCCGGACAGGAATCGCAAGATAATCAAGGAGCTCAAGACCTATCTGCTCAAGCAGGAGCAAGAGTTTGGGCGTTTTCCCAAGACATTGATATTCGCAGATAATGATTTGGCTCATACCTCCCATTGCGATATTCTCGTTGATATGCTACGGGACGAGTTTGGCCGAGGAGATGCTTTTGTCCAGAAGATAACGGGTAGCCCTACGGTAGACCGGCCCTTACAGAAGATACGGGAATTCAGGAATCGCCAGAATCCCGGAATCGTGGTTACGGTCGATATGCTTTCAACGGGCGTCGACGTTCCCAAGATTGAAAATATCGTCTTCCTCCGCTCTGTGAAATCAAGAATACTCTTTGAGCAGATGATGGGCCGTGGCACTCGCCTTTGTCCAGAAATCGGTAAGACACATTTCACGGTCTTTGATTGTTTTGGAGGAACACTGCTTGATTATTTCAAACAGACAACGAGTATCACAGCAGATGCCCCTCTTCAGCCGACCGTGACGATTCGTGATATCGTTAAACGCATTGCAAATAATCAGGACAGAGAATATAACATCAAAGTCCTTTCTAAGCGCTTGCTCAGGATATCTAAGAACATTACTCAGGAAAGCAGAAATCAATTCAATCATATTTTGAGTTGTGATATAGCGGAGTTCGCTACGACTTTACATCAGCGCCTTAGTCAGAACTGGTCTGGGACTATGAAGATTCTCCAGAGCGAAACCTTCTTTGACCTCTGTGATAATTACGAGCGGCCCCAGCGGATATTTATCGAAGCTGTTGGCGCCGAAGACACGGTATCGTCTAAGGTCCTGTTCAGAGCCAGCGATGGAAGTGAACTTAAGCCGGACGATTATATCCAGCAGTTCGAGCGCTTTGTCCGTGAAAATCCAGACCATATTCAGGCCTTAGAGATTCTTCTCAATAGGCCAAAGGATTTTCGCACAAAAGAACTGAAAGAGCTTCGCCTTCAGCTTGAGACTTCTCCGATATCTTTGCGAGATAAGTTTAATGAGCGTAATCTGCGCAGGGCCTATCATCAGGAGCTTGCTGATATCGTCTCTATCATAAAGCACGCAGCATCCGGAGAAGAGTTGTTTACGGCTGAGACACGTGTCAATAGAGCCTTTGAAGTTGTTAAGAACCATCGACGATTTACCCAAGAACAAGAGAAGTGGCTCGAGTTAATCAGGCAGCATATGATAGCGAATCTCTTGGTTGAGAGTGATGATTTTGATACCCTACCAATCTTTACCCGAGGTGGCGCATCCTACAATCGTTTGAATAGGATATTTGACGGCGACTTAGACAAACTTATCAATGAACTTAATGAGGCGGTGTTATTATGAGTGATATTGTCCAAAAGCTATGGGGATTCTGTAATACCCTCAGGCACGATGGAGTTGATTACGGCGATTACATCGAGCAGCTGACCTATCTCCTTTTTCTAAAGATGGCCGAGGAGAAAGGCGCCGACATCCCAAAGGATTATGCGTGGAAGGTCTTGAAAGAGAAATCCGGAACTGACCTGACAGACTTTTACGCCGATACATTAAGAGGCCTCGGTAAACAGAAGGGTGTCTTAGGCGATATATATGGGGGAGCGGTCTCCCGATTTAGTAATCCGGTGAATTTGAAGTTTCTTATCAATCTAATAGATGAGACGGAATGGACAGCGCTTAATGTCGATGTGAAGGCAGCGGCTTATGAGGGCTTGCTCGAGAAATCGGCATCGGAAGGCAAGAAAGGCGCCGGTCAATACTTTACTCCTCGTATTTTGATTCAGTCTATCGTTCGATGTATGAAACCGGACCCGATAAAAGTTAAAGATTTCACGATACACGACCCGGCAGCAGGAACCGGAGGCTTCTTAGTAAGTGCATACGAATGGTTATACGCTCAGACGAAAGGCAAATTCGACCGTGATGATGCAAGGCGGATATTGACTAAGACCTATTCAGGGACAGAGCTTGTGGCAAGGCCCCGGCGCCTTTGCCTTATGAACCTATATCTTCACGGCATACACGGCGCTATATATCTCGGAGACGCAATTTATGAGCCTCTAAAGAGTGATAGATATAGTTGTGTCCTTACTAACCCGCCATTCGGGACCAAAGGGGCAAATCAGGCTCCGACTCGAGATGACTTTACTATCGAAACAAGTAATAAACAGCTCAACTTTGTTCAGCACGTAATGAATATTCTTAAACCCGGTGGCCGGGCCGCAATGGTCTTGCCGGATAACTGTCTCTTTGAAGATAAAGCTGGCGAGGTAATGGAAATCCTGATGCAGGACTGCAATCTACATACGATTTTACGACTCCCTCGAGGGACATTTACTCCATATAGTCAGGGTGTTAAAGCGAACGTCATCTTCTTTCAGAAGGGTCTTAAGACACAGGATGTCTGGATATTCGATGCTCGCTCAAACGTTCCCGGAATCACTAAGAAAGACCGGCCTCTATCTCCGAAGCACTTCGAGGAGTTTGAGGCTTGCTATGGCGCAAACCCGGACGGTCAGAGCAAACGTAAGGACTTAGGTGAAGAAGGTCGCTTCCGCAGTTTCTCCATCAAGGAAATTAAGGACCGTGGGTATAAGCTCGATATCACTTGGCTCAAAGATGACTCGCTTGAGGATAGCGCTGAGCTTCCTGAGCCTCAGGATTTGGCAAGCGAAGCAATAACAGAGCTCGAGGCAGTAGTTGATGACCTGCGTGAAATCGTCGAGCTGATTGAAAAAGAAGAAGGCATAGAAAAATGAGTATCGATTTTCCACAAGGCTGGTCCGAAGTAGAATTACATAATTGTGTAGACGTGCTCGATAGTCAGCGAGTTCCTGTTAATTCAGATGAGAGAACTAAACGACAAGGCAAGGTTCCTTACTACGGAGCAACAGGACAGGTCGGATGGATTGATGATTATCTATTTGATGAAGAATTACTGCTTATTGGCGAAGATGGGGCTCCTTTCTTCGATAAGACAAAGCCTATTGCATATATAATCAATGGCAAAAGTTGGGTTAATAATCACGCTCACGTTTTACGTGCGATATCTAACATTACGTCAAATATATATCTAAAATATTTCCTTGATTGGTTTGATTTCCACGATTATGTGAATGGAACAACCCGGCTTAAATTAACTCAAGGGTCAATGAATAATATTCCAGTTCGTCTTGCTCCTATCAATGAACAAAGGCGTATTCTTGCTAAGTTTGAAAAGCTATTAGACAAGGTATCTGCCTCGCAAAAGCGACTCGAGAAAATCCCTATCATCCTCAAGCGCTTTCGTCAATCCGTCCTTGCCGCCGCCTGCTCCGGGCGACTGACTACTGATTGGCGAAAACATTATCAAGAGAAGGATAGTCAGTGCGTAGATTCAGACAATAATAATGACTTGCCTGAAGGATGGACTGAGACAGTATTAGGAGAAATTGGTAAGTGGTGTTCGGGTGGAACACCATCTCGACGGAATACAGAATATTTTGGACAAGGGGTTCCGTGGGTGAAAAGCGGCGATTTGTTAGATGGTCCAATAATAAGAACTGACGAGCAGATAACAGAGCTTGGTTTGCAAAGCTCTTCCGCTAAACTGATGCCAACCGGAACGATTTCAATGGCTTTGTATGGCGCAACAATAGGCAAGCTTGGTATAATGACATTTCCGGCAGCTACAAATCAAGCCTGTGCAAATGTTATTTCTAACGAACACATCATTAAGCCAAAATACCTTTTCTATTATCTTTTTTCCGAACGGCAACGTTTTATTGAACGTGGGCAAGGAGGCGCTCAACCAAATATTAGTCAGGAAATTGTTCGTTCTCATCCCATAAGTTTGCCTTCTATTGATGAGCAGGAAGAAATCGTTCATAGAGTAGAGGCATTGTTTGCACTGGCTGACCAACTCGAGGTTCGATATAACAAAGCAAAGTCACAGGTTGATAAGCTCACGCAATCCATCCTCGCTAAGGCGTTCCGTGGTGAGCTGGTTCCTCAGGACCCGGCTGACGAACCGGTGGGTGCGTTACTTGAGAAGCTTAGGGTCTCGAAAGAATCAAAGCCAACAGTCCGAATGAGAGGTTAATATGGAACTGATACGAATATTCGTTGATAAGGATTTCAATATCCAATGGACATTGAATCCGTGGGTGGTCATAACGGTTCTCATAGGCATTTTGGTCTTTATAAGAATTAGGCAGGGCATCTTGCATAAGGACTATGAGATTGATGAAGCAGAGTTGGGAATTGGCTCTGCAAAGGTAAAAATAAAGCCCAACTATGAGGACTTGCAAATCGCCTATAAGTTATTAGTCGAACTAAGCACAAGAAAGATTGGCCTACTCATTGATATAGAGCACGATGTTATTGTTGAGGTATATGATTCTTGGTACAAGTTCTTCGGCGTGACCCGTGAGCTGATAAAAGACATACCGGCTTCGAAGATACGCAAGAGTGAAAGCACTCGTAACCTTGTCAATATCGCCATCGAAGTATTGAATGTGGGTATACGACCCCACTTAACCAAATGGCAGGCGAAGTTTCGTCGATGGTATGAGAATGAGTCAAAGGCTGGAAGTAACGCCGGTCTATCGCCGCAACAAATACAGAAAAAGTTCCCCGATTACAAATCTTTAGTTGAAGATATGCAGAACGTTAACAAGAATCTCATTAAATATAAAGACGCATTAGATAGAATTGTTATGGGTAAATAGGAGGAAATATGAACTTTCCATTTGAAACCCCTTTGGAACGCCTGATAAGAGAATCTCGGGAAAAGCAAGAAGCAGAGAACAGGAAAAAGCTTCTGAGCGGTTTTCTTGGGTTAGCAGCAGGGTATCAGAGCAATCCATACAGTACAATATTGGGCTCCGGTCTTCTGCCTACCAAAAGGAACGTCTTTATCTCATATCACCACGGTGACGATGCGGAAGTTAAGACGTTTATTAAGAGATGGACTGAGGCTGAGTCAGTGTTTACTCCTAAGGGATTAGGATTGAGGTTCACCGATGATATAATAAAGAGCGACAATCCGGAATATGTAATGTCACAGATAAGAGCGAAGTATATTCAGGATGCCAGCGTAACCATTGTGTTGCTCGGAACGTGCACACATAGTCGCAGATATGTTGACTGGGAAATCAAGGCGAGCTTACGTCAAGAGAAGAATGGATTACCTAATGGCCTATTGGGCATCATATTACCATCCCGTGGCAACACAGCCCATCTTCCTGAGCGATTCGCAGCTAACTGGACAGATGGGCACATTAACTGCTATGCTCGTTTCTGGGTCGCCCCAAGCTCTGCAACGGAACTACGAGGATGGATTGAAGATGCCTATTCCTCAAGAACAAAGAAGGCACATCTAATTAAGAACTCGGCGGATATGATGAAGAATAATGCAACGTGTCAGTCTTGCGGATATACGCATCCTGCATAAAACAATCCGGCTACCTACCGTTAGTTTTGTCTTGACCTGAACAATATATCAATGTATACTATTAGTAATTACTAAATAACTATGACATCCTATCATCAGGTCAAATTCCATACAGTAAAGGAGCTGCTTCAGCAGGCCGGTGGAAAGGTCAGCAAGAAGATGTTTGAGTATATGAGAGATACCGTTAAGTTACTCCCATCACCCATTAAGACAAGTCGAGGTCGTGGCTTGATTACATATTATCCACAGTCAGTAGCAAGCTTATTCCTGCGGGTATTGAACGAGCAAAAGGATGGCTTCACGCTTCGGGAAATCAAGGAGAAGTTGAAGACAGAGATATCTGAAGCATTTGATGAAACGGAGTTCTGGCGTCAGGAGTTCAGCGCAAAACCCATCTCAGTAGCAGAATATTTGAGAGCAGCTGACCATCCCGGTTCTTCTTTCAAAATAAAGTTAAAGAAGGATGATATATTGATTTCGCAGGGTAAAACAGAGAAGGATAAGATAAATACGGAGTTAAAATCACTTTGTCATTCTTGGGATGGTAAATCGATGGGTACTCTGAAAGCAATCAAAGAAAATATCGAGGCGTTAGAGAAGATTGAAATCGCTGAGCGTGTATTTGTGAATGTGAGGCCATCGTGAAACGGCAAGGGATTCGGTATCTTATAACCGAACAGAAGCAGCTGTTACTCAAGACCTTGAAAGTTCGTAGGGATGCTATCAGGCAATATATGATGTATAGCCTGATGCTGAACACAGGTTTGCGTTTGGGCGAGGTCGTCGGGCTTAATGTAGGAGATGTACAAGGCAGAACTGTTCTCGAGGTTGTTGGCAAAGGTTCTAAATCTCGTGAGATACCATTGAACAAGGCTACGAGAGAGCATATACAGGCCTTCTTGGATTGGAGGAGAAGGAATTATGGGTTACCGCTTTCTGACGACCCTCTCTTCACCAGTCGGCTCGGTAAGCGCATTAGCAAGCGAGCCGTTCAAAGAGACCTTACCAAATGGATAAAGAAGGCTGGTATTGAAGGGCATTTTACGCCACACGCCCTCAGGCATACGGTCGGTACAGAACTACTGAATAAGACCGGGAACCTACGGGTCGTGCAGGAATTTCTCGGCCACGCTGATATATCTACGACCCAGATATATACACACGTCAGCCGGGAACAGATACAGCAGGCTGCGGAGCTGCTCGTATCGTAACGACGCTTTATATAGAAATAGCGGCGTTGTGATTCATCCGCAAGCTTGGAAATAAGCCAAAATTGCGGTATAAAGCGGCGTTCGAATCAATCCGAGGTGGACAAAGTGGACAATAATGGCCCGGTATGGAGACGTGATGAGAGCGGGATTGCCATTGATGTTGAGTTTGGCCCCATCGAAGTTGATGTCGAGTTCCCCATATCGGAACGTGAGTATGGATGCCATATCGATAGCTTTCTTGAATTAAGGGCCAAGCGGATTCAGAAGGAGCTTGGATATTACTTTGCTGAGCGTAAGCCTATCAGAGAAGTGGCCCGGATAGTCGGTGTATCGAAGTCGCAGGTCTTCAATGATATCTCATCGTATCGCAAGCGAATCGTTGGGGAAATCAAGGACGATGTTCGTTCAAATCGGGTAGCTATTAAGTTCTTGGTTGAGCTAATAGCTCAGGTCAATAGGCGAATAGAGATGCTCTTTGACCAGTATTACTATTTCGCAGACTGTATAACCCTTGAGAAGATACCGGTGGCAAAGGCAGCTCAAAGGATAAGGCAGAATCCGCAGGCCAGAATCCGAAATCGGGATGAGATTAGAGAGAGCTCTCGCTCTGTTCGTGTCTTTATGGATTCGCAGCGTAATATCGTTGCACAGCTTCGAGCAGAAACTCAACAGCTCCTCGATATATATAGCTCGTTCGGTTTGTGCTCTGGGGATGCGTTCGCTGAAATTCTGAAGGACGATTTGAACTTTGAAAAGAAGATTGAACAGTTCCGGGCCTTCTTCGCCAACGCAGCCGAGATAATCAAGGAAGAGGTTACGGATGCCGAGCAGAGACGGAGAATATTTAATCGCTATGCTCTGGCCGTTGATGACGTTATCAGGAAGACCAATACTGTAAAAGAGGAGCACGAGGAAGATGATGCTGGATTATTCGCCTAAGGAGCGCTTCGATAAAATAGTCGAGATATTAGCCGAAGGTACTATCAATCTCATCAGATACAAGGCTAAGCTATCTTTAACGATGAGACAGAGTATGCAGGAATGGCTGGGAAAGGTTATGGGGATAATGGCTAAGAACAAGTTCATCAAATCCTGCACCATTACCACCTCATTTGCTGAGACCAATATCGAGAAGAATAGGCAGAGACGCTATGTAGAGCCGACCGGTAAGACTTATTCCCTTTCCCAAACGATTGTTCGTGACTAAGATGAAGAATTTGATATTGTATGGGCTTATAATAACACTGCTGGTAACTGGAGGACTTGCTATGGCTACAACCATTCCATCTCAAGTTAAAGACATCGTCACTTTCATATTTATTAAGGCCCCTAACGGCCAACTCGTCCCTAATGGCACTGGATTTTTCGTAGGTGTCAAAAGCGAACAAGATACGGCAAAATCTTTTGTCTATCTTGTCACAGCAAAGCACGTATTACAGGACAGTAGTAAACAGTATTACGATTCAGTATATATTCGTCTGAATAAGAAGGATAGTGGCTCTGAATTTATCCAGATACCGGTGAAGGAGAACACGACCGTATTCTTACATCAAGACCCAACCGTTGACATTGCGGTCATCCCGGCCCTCCCAGACCAGAAAATATTCGATTTCAAAATGCTTCCAGAAGAAATGCTGACTACAAAAGAACTATTTGAAAAGAACCATATCAAAGAGGGTGATGAAGTGTTCTTCACGGGACTCTTTACTGGTCACGTAGGTGCAAAGAAGAATTATCCGATTGTGCGTTTCGGGCGTGTCGCAATGCTCACAGACGAAAAGATTGAGTGGGAAGGAGAGTTGGTCGACCTGTACTTAGTGGAAACACAGTCGTTTGGCGGGAATAGCGGGGCACCGGTCTTCTTTTATCTCGGAGCGATACGAGACCCCGGCGTTATAAGGGTGGGTACGCCTAAACTATTTCTTGCCGGTGTGATGAAGGGTAGTTTCAATAAAGGTAACCCCATAAGCGTGGTGCAAACCAACACAATCCCAATTGCGTATGAAAATCTGGGGATAGCCGCTGTTGTTCCGGCGTATAATCTGCACGAGATACTCTTTTCAGACAAGCTCAGGGCGATAAGGAAATCGGCGCAACCCGTACCTGATGCTCAAGACCCCTCAAAAGCCCCTACCGTTACAGATACGGCAAAGGAAACAACCTCTTCAGGTAAGTAGCCGGGATACGGTCCCTAATAACGTCTGGAAGGTCATTTGGGACGTGATACGTAGGTCTCAGGACCAGACGCTTCTGACCGTGAGCAGTCCTCAGGATATCGAACTCAAATTCATCCGTAAAAGCAGTTTGAATAGAGAACGTCTCGGGGAGCCATAAATTAAAATGCCCATTGTGTAAACAGTGGGCATTTTAATTACATCGGACCATGGCGAGACAAATTCCGAAGGAATTTGGCCGCCGCTTATGGTCCGATGGAACATAACCCTATGTAAGTAAAATACTTGCGTAGGGTTTTGTTTTGGAGTATTATAAAAATATGAGAATATGGGATATCGCTCCAAAAAAATTATGTCGTAATCATCTATTGGGAGAACACCGAGAATTACATGCAATATGGTCTGTTTTGACAAGGAATAAAAAGGGGTATTCTCGGCATCCGGAAACATTAAGATGGAAAGGCAAATTGGCAGCTCTATATGCAAGGCACAAGATGCTTACCAGTGAAATGAATCGTAGAGGATATAATCATTATAGCAATCTTAATCGTGGGCTTGCAACCGGCATCAGAAAACAATATATATTTGTAGATTCTCGTAAAAAACAAATAGAAATCTTACGGGATAAGAATTGCAGTTGCAAGGTTTAATTCACTAATCATTTTCTCCGCCTCCTCCGTATACAAAAACCTTATAGTCTCCTCACCATCCACAAAATACCCGCAAGTCGTAGCCGCCGTTTCAACGTCGGCTACTCTGTGGATAACTTCCCGGCTCGATCAAATACTAGAGGACAGCGGCCGTTTTTTGATGTAAAATGGCGATACAGTATAACGGAGGGTAAGATGGCCAATGTCAATGCCAGGAGAGAGATATCCGTCCTGAGCGTATCGCTCTGGCTCACCGTAGGGTTCACATTTTTAAGCGTCGCGGTAGCGCTGCTGAGCGATTCACAGACCCTGATGCTTGACGGCGTATACGGCGTCGTGGACGTCATACTCTACATATTCGCCATATTCGTCGCGAAGAAGATATACGAACCGCCTAACGAGAAGTATCACTTCGGTTACGCTAAATTCGAGCCTTTCATGACCGCGGTGGAAGGCGTATTGATCGTCTCCATATGCATAGCGAGCATCATGTCAAGCCTGCAGGATATAGCCCACCCCGACCCCATCAACAACAGCCGCGCGGTAATACTCTATGCGCTCGTCAGTTTCTTCATATGCGTCGGGTTCGGCAAATATATGCGGATGGTGGCGAAGAGGTGGCATTCCCAGATCCTTATGGTCGACAGCGAATTCTGGGTCCAGTCGGGCATCATAAGCGGCATCATATTCCTGGCGTTCGGGGTGACGCACTTCCTTTCAAAGACGACCCTGGCGGTATACGAGGACTATGTGGACCCGGTCCTCTGCATACTCTTTTCCCTCTTCCTCCTGACCAAACCTTTAAGCATCATCAGGGAGAGCTTCTTCGACCTTGTGGACGCGAACCCCGGCAAGGAAATGACCGCGACCATCAGGGATTTTATAAACGAAAGCAACAAAAGATACGACCTCGGGGGCGTCAAATGGGTAAAGATCAGGAAGGCCGGCCGTAAGGCATTCGCCATCGTCTCATTCAAGGCAGACGATAATAAGAGCGTAAAAGAGCTCGATCTTATACGGCTCAATATATGTAATGACGCCTCAAGGGTCAACCAGGCCCTGGAGATCATCATCCTCTTTAACCGCCATATATGAGATCGATACGCGTTTTGACATCGGCCGCGGCGGCGGTCATCTTCTTGTCCCTTCTCACGCCGGGGGCAGTCCCCGCGGAGGATAGATCCCCCGCCGACCTTCTACTATTACACGGCCGCATCTACACATCCGACCCGGGCACACCCTGGGTCGAGGCACTCGCGGTCCGGGGCGGCGTAATACAGGCGATGGGCGCGGACCGCCAGATCGAAAGATACCGCGGCCCGCATACCGGGGTGATCGACCTGGGCGGACGCATGGCCATGCCCGGGATCATCGACAGCCATACACACTTTCTACAGGGAAGCAGGGGCCTCTCATGGGCGCATCTCGACGGTGTCCGCTCGCCGGGTGAGATGAAAGAGCGCATACGCGGCTATGCCGCCGGCCATCCGCAGGAGAGCTGGATCCGCGGCGCCGGATGGACATACGACGTCCCCTACCCCTCCGGGCTGCCCGCAAGAGAGCTGCTCGACGAGGCCGTGCCGGACCGGCCCGCGGTGATGGAGTCGTGCGACATGCACAGTTACTGGGTGAACTCGCGGGCGCTCGAGATGGCGAAGATAACGCGCGATACGCCCGACCCCCGGGAGAACGGGACCGTCACCGGCCGGATAGTGCGGGACCCCAAAACCGGCGAACCGACGGGCGTGCTGAAAGAGGCGGCCATGGTGCTGATGCGTAATGTAATGCCCGAGCCTTCGAAAGAAGACGACCTCGCGTCTCTCCGCAACGGGATGGCGTATGCCAACCGTCACGGCGTTACGACCGTCGTCAACGCGAGCGGTGACATACGCGAGATGGAACTATACGATGAGCTTCACCGGCGCGGCGAGCTTACGCTCCGCATAAAGGCGGCCATGGGAGAGATCGCCGGCGCCAGACACCGCCTTACCCCGGAAACGATGGCGGCATTCGAAGAGACGAGGCGCCGCTTCCGTGATGATTGGGTGATGACGGGCCTTATTAAATTCTTCCTCGACGGCGTGGTAGAGACGCACACAGCCGCAATGCTCAAGCCGTATTCCGACGACCCCTCGCAATCGGGCGGCACAAATTACTCAAAAGAGGAATTCGACGCGATCGTCACGGAGCTGGACCGGCGCGGCCTCCAGGTGATGACGCATGCTATAGGCGACGCCGCGGTGCGGATGGCGCTCGATGCCTATGGAGCGGCTGAAAAGAAGAACGGGCCGCGCGACAGGCGGTTCCGCATCGAACATATCGAAGTGCTCGATCCGGCCGACCTGCCGAGGTTCGGCGGACAGGGCGTGATCGCCAGCATGCAGCCGCTCCATTTTGCCGGTGGCGCGGATTCGGAGCAGTGGCGGCGGAATATCGGCCCGGGGCGCCTGCAGGAAGGGTTTGTGTGGTACGACCTGGCCTCTGCGGGAGGCAGGCCGGTATTCGGCAGCGATTGGCCGATAGTGACGATCGACGCGTTCCAGTCGATGCAGACGGCCGTAACGCGGCAGACCGTTGAAGGGGACCCGGAAGGCGGATGGTTCCCCGCACAGCGCCTCTCCCTCGACCAGGCCCTCTCGGGCTATACATGCAGGGCGGCCTATGCCGCTTTCCTCGAAGACCGTACCGGCACAATCGGGCCGGGTAAGCTTGCCGACATCATCGTGCTGTCACAGAACCTCTTCGAGATACCCGCGCGCGATATCGGGAAGACAAAAGTCATGCTGACGATGGTCAACGGAAAAGTCGTGTGGCGCGATGGAATATAGGAAAGACCTGGGACTTTACCATAAAATTCTCTTCGCATCCTTTGCCGTCCTCGTCTTCGCCGCCAAGTTCGGCGTCCTGAATACGCCCTTCCACTGGGACGAGATCGGATGGGTGAACGCCGCCCACTGGTTCAGCGAGAACGGCCTCTACCGCTCCATGCCCGGGCTCTACCCAAAGGGCCTAATCTTTGGTCATCCGCCGCTCCTTTCCCTCACCGCGGCCGCCCTATATAAGGTATTCGGAGAATCGGTATGGCTGACCCATCTTTCCATATTGCCGTTCTCATTCATCGGCATGCTCTTCACGTATCTCATCGGCGAACATTTCTACGGGCGGCGTACGGGGATCCTGGCGGCCCTCTTCCTATTCTTCTCCCCCGTCTACTTTGCCCAGTCGGGCATGTTCCTCGGGGACCTGCCGGTAGCGGCGCTCGGGGCGGCAAGCGTATACTTCATGTTGAAGAAGAGATACGGATATTACCTCGCGGCCTCTCTCCCGATGGTCCTCATAAAGGAGACGGGGATAACCATCGTCATCGCGATCCTCGCATATATGCTCCTTGCGGAAAGGAAGAAGGCGAAAGCCATCCTGCCCGAGATACTGAAATACGGCGTGCCGCTCCTGGTCATCGCGATCTTCTTTGTGATACAGAAGGCCGCCGCAGGAAGACCGTTCTTCATAGTGTGGGATAAATTCAAATTCTTCGTCTTCGGCCTGAGGAACATAAAGCTCTTCTTCATGATAACAGAATGGATATTCTTCTCCCAGCTCCGTTTTGTCTTCACCATACTCATATGCCTTAACCTCTTCCTGCATGACGGGTCGGAGCGCAGGAAGGAGCTCCTCCTCTTCTCGCTCATCATATTATTCTCCGGATACTCATTCTCTTTCCTATTCTTCCTGCCAAGGTACCTGATGTCTGTACTCCCTTTCATATCTATAATGGGGGCGTGGTCGTTCACGGAACTGGTAAGGACGCGGGCGCTCCGGGATATTGCCGGGGCCGCCATGGTCATCATGCTGGCCCTGTCTATGGATAAAGCTGAGGACCCCGGTACGGGCGAATGCACCATGAAGTACCTCGACATAGTCAACGTACAGAAGGCGATCTCCCGATTTATAGAAGAAGGGTTCCCCGGTTCGGCCGTCCTGACCGCCTGGCCGCAGGCGGAAGAGCTTTCCAATCCTTACCTGGGGTATGTGGACAAACCGGTAAAGACCGTGAGATCGGCCGGGCAGGACGGCTTTGACCTCATACTCTATTCAGCCCCTTCGAGCGACGGGAAGGCCGCGTTAAGAAAGTACGCTTTGAAGAACGGATTTTCCCTGATCAGGCGCCTGGAAGGGCGCGGTGGTATAGTCGCGGAACTATACGGCAGAAATTATATTGCGGACGGGTCCTCTTTAAAGTAAAATGGATAGACGTTAAGGAGACGCTTGATGCTGGTAGGTATAATTGCGTTCATCAGCGAATATCTCGATTCCGGCCTCGGCATGGGTTACGGGACGGCGCTCGCCCCGATACTCATAATCATGGGTTACGATCCGATCAGGGTGGTCCCAGCCATACTCATATCTCAGCTCTTCACCGATATAGCGGCCTGCATATCCCATCACAGCTTATCCAATGTCGATCTCAATATAAGGTCTAAGGACTTCAGGATCGCCCTGACCCTCGGCCTGATAAGCTCCGTAGGTGTCATATTGTCGGTCGCGATAGCCGTGAAGATCCCAAAATGGCTCCTGACGCTCTATATAGGACTGCTGGTCCTCTCGATGGGCATACTGATCCTGGCCACCGCGGACAGGCCGATGAGCTTCTCCTGGCGGAAGATCATGGGTATCAGTTTTCTCGCCTCCTTCAATAAAGGGATATCCGGCGGAGGATACGGCCCGCTCGTCATGGGAGGCCAGATGCTCTCCGGTGTATGCGCCAGGAATGCCGTGGGGATAACGGCATTCGCGGAGGCGGTGACGTGTCTCGTCGGTTTCATCATATATCTGATAATGGGTAAGGCGATGGACTGGAAGCTCATAGGGCTCCTCATCGTCTGGGCTACATGCGCGGTCCCCGTAGCCGCCCTGACCGTAAAGAACGTCGATTCCGAGCGTCTGAAGAAGTATATAGGTGTGCTCGTGACGATCCTGGGCATCTTCACCCTGATGAAGATAAGCCAGGGGGCATAATAGATGACCGGGGGCGGGTGACCATGAAGAGCAAAGTATATTTCATCGGGGCGGCCGAAACGAAACTGGAGCCGAGGATATCCGACCTGGAGAAGGAACTCAAAACGGCTGACCCTTTCTCCCGCTATCAGAAGGGCGAGATCATACCGGTAAAGCTGACCATAGGCGATGCGCCCTGCATATATAACGTCAACCCGGAACTTGTCAGGACCGTCGTGTCGGGGATAAGGGCGGGCGGCGCCAAACCGTTCCTATTCGACACCTCCGTCATATACAGGGGCGAGCGCCAGAACGCCGTGGACCACCTGGCGCTGGCCAAAAATAAGGGGTTCTCTTACGCGAGGGTGGGCGCGCCGTTCATCGTGGCCGACGGCGTATTCGGACAGGACGGTAAAGAGTACGAGATCGGCTCAGCCGATCTGCCGAAGATAAAGATCCCTTCTTTCGTCGGCATGCTCGACAACCTCGTAGTCCTTTCCCACGTCACCGGACATATCGTGTCGCGTTATGCCGGCGCCATTAAGAACGTGGCCATGGGCATGGCCTGCCGTCCCACGAAACTGGCCCAGCACCATACGATAACGCCCTCCGTCAGGGCGGAGGCGTGCACGGCATGCGGGCGGTGCATAGCGATATGCCCCGTGAAGGCGATATCGTTCGTCAAGGGAAAGGCGCATATCGACAAAGAGACGTGCATAGGATGCGGGGAGTGCCTGTGCGCCTGTAAATTCAACGCGATATCGATAGACTGGACGATAGAGCCGGCCGTCTTCTGCAGGAGGATGGTCGACGTCGCCTCATTCATACTCTCGAAATTCAAGAAGGCCTTCTTCGTGACGTTCGCGTTCGACATAACGGAGGAGTGCGACTGCATATCAACGGAAGACGACAAGATGGTGGCCGGGAACATCGGGATCCTCGCCTCGAGCGACCCCGTAGCCGTCGATAAGGCGGCCGTAGACCTCGTGCTGGAGAAGGAGCGCGACTCTTTCTTCAGCAGAGACGCAAAACTGTACGACTCGATGCTCAAATATGCCCGCGATAAGGGTCTTGGAAATACGGATTATGACCTGGTAAAGGGCTGTTAACTTTTTATTACATTTACATTTTTTGCTTGCCATCTCCCATTTTCGATGGTATACTTTATAGGCGTATAAAAACGACATTAAGACGTATTTTAGAACAAAGGAGACATTTATGGCGGAACCGATCCCCGGAAAGAACAGAAGAGAATTCCTCAGATACAGATACGAAAAGCCGATCCATTACAGTATCGTCACCTCGAGTAAAGACCTGCAGCCGATCGCTTCCTCCGTAATGAAGGCCGTCTCGAAAAATCTGAGCGCCTGCGGCATACTCTTCAGCACCAAAGACGCGCCGGATATGTCGAGCGTCCTCATCCTCGACCTGGACCACAGGACGAGCAGGATCTGCCAGGAGATAGAAGAGAACGCCCTCATCATAAACAACAAACTGCTGGGTAAGGTCGTGCGCATAGAAGAGTGCAGCGACGGCATGCGCGACGTCGGGGTGGCATTCATCAAAAAATCGACAGACCTCTCCAAGGACCTGGTCAAATAAATCATAGATAATACGGCATTTGACACGAAGTCCGCCGAAGCAAAGCTCCTTTGAATGACAAAAGCTGCGAAGGCGGATAGATCCCGGGCGATTTTGCTTGGGATTTATCATTTCTGACGATATAATAAATACGATGAAAGATAGAGATATTGAAAAGAGGGCGTCCGTGCTCGGGGTCACGTTCCGGGCGCTCGGTTACAGGAACTTCCGCCTCTTCTTCATAGGACAGGGCATCTCCCTGGTCGGCACATGGGTACAACAGATCGCGATGGGATGGCTCGTCTACCGCCTAACCCACTCGGCATTCATCCTGGGGATAGTCGCCTTCGCGAGCCAGATACCCACATTCCTGCTCGGGCCGCTCGCGGGCGTGGCCAGCGACCGGCTGAACCGGCACCGCCTTATCATAACGACCCAGACGCTGGCCATGGTCCAGGCGTTCATAATGACCGGCCTCATGCTCACGGGCGCCATAAGGGTCTGGCATATAATAGCCCTCGGCACGGCGCTCGGGTGCATAAATGCCATGGATACGCCGGCGCGCCAGGCGTTCATAATCGACATGGTAGAAAAGAAAGAGACGCTCGGTAACGCCATAGCCCTGAATTCCATGATGTTCAATCTGGCCCGGCTGATCGGCCCTTCGATCGCGGGCATAATAATCTCGCTCACCGGAGAGACATGGTGTTTCTTCCTGAACGGGATAAGTTTCCTGGCGGTGATACTCTGTCTCCTTGCCATGAAGATCAGGCGCCGCGAGCTCCCCGCGAAGAGACAGCATATACTGAAAGACCTGAAAGAGGGTTTCGACTACGCCTTCGGGTTCGCCCCCATAAAGTTCATCCTCTTCCTCATAAGCGTATTGAGTTTGACCGGCATGTCGTATGTGGTGCTCATGCCGGTATACGCCAAGGACATACTCGGCGGCGGGCCGCGCACTTTCGGATTTCTCATGGCCTCGGTCGGCATAGGCGCGGTGATAGGTACGGTGTATCTGGCTTCGCGCAAACATGTCCTGCGGCTCGGGCCGCTCATCCCTTTCTCTTCATTCCTTTTCGGCGCGGGGCTCTTCGCCTTTGCCTTCTCGCGCAACCTTACGGCATCGCTCGTCATACTCGGCATCATCGGGTTCGGGTTCATGGTGCAGATGGCATCCTGTAACACGGTGATCCAGACGATAGTCGATGACGATAAGCGCGGGCGGGTGATGAGCTTATACACGATGGCATTCCTGGGGATGGCGCCGGTAGGAAGCCTGCTGGCCGGCATGATCGCATCGCGCTGGGGCGCGGCGAACGCCGTTGCCATGGGAGGCATATTTTCGATAGCCGTGGCCGCCGTCTTTGCCTCTCAGCTGGAGAACCTGCGGAAGATCGTCAACCCCATATACGAAAATATCCATAAAGGAGGAGCTCATGAAAAGAGAGACCAATAGGGGCAAGGTCCAGAAGATAGGCATATTGACTGCCGGGGGCGACTGCCCGGGGCTTAACGTCGTCATACGGGCCGTGACGAAGATCGCCATACACAGCTACGGCATACACGTCCTCGGTTTCAAGGACGGCTACGACGGGCTTGTCAAAGATAACTTCATGGCGCTAAAGAGCCCGGACGTATCGGGCATACTGACCCTCGGGGGGACGATACTCGGGACCTCTAACGTCGCCGACCCTTACAGGTACGCGGTGGCGGAAGGAGAGAAGACCGTAATAAAAGACATGTCGCGGGATGCGATAGCCACATACAGGAGGCACAACCTTGACGCGCTCATCGTGGTGGGCGGTGACGGCACGCTCAGCGTGGCGTCTAAACTCATTAAAGACGGTCTCAATATAATCGGGGTGCCCAAGACGATAGATAACGACCTCTCCGAGACGGACTTCACGTTCGGTTTCGAGTCGGCCGTGGTGACGGCTACGGAGGCGATCGATAAGCTCCACTCGACCGCCCAGTCGCACCACAGGGTGATGATAGTGGAGGTGATGGGCCGTTACGCGGGGTGGATCGCCCTCTATTCGGGCGTGGCGGGCGGCGGCGACGTGATACTGATACCCGAGATACCCTACGACATAAAGAAGGTCTGCCAGAAGCTGGAAGAGCGCCACAGGTACGGGAAACGCTTCAGCATAATCGTCGTTGCCGAGGGCGCAAAGCCGAAAGGCGGGAAGCTCACCGTGCGCAAGGTCATAGAGAACTCTCCTGAAAAGATACGCCTGGGAGGCGTCGCGAACTCGCTTGCCGATGCGATCGAGAAGGCGACCGGGATCGAGACGCGCGCCACGATACTCGGCCACGTCCAGAGGGGCGGGACCCCCACCCCGTTCGACCGAAATCTCGCCACGACCTACGGTGCCGGGGCGATCTACATGGCGGTCAGGAAGAAGTTCGGCCGGATGGTGGCCTTCAAGAAAGGCAGGATGACGGCCGTCCCCATACAGAGGGCCATCGCGAAATTGAAACTCGTCAAGCCGGGGAACGCCCTCGTAAGGGCTTCGAGGGCGATGGGCATAAGCTTCGGCGATTGAGCTAGGCCTTCAATACGCGCGCGAGCGACCTGAAGCAGAGATTGAATACCGGATTCGTGTGCCTGACATAGGCGTGCAGCGGGACTATCCTACCCCCCAGCCTCACCTTGGGATCATAATCGGTCTGCCCCGTCTGGTAATACGGTATCGAGTTCTTAAGGCATGTCTCCACATTGTGGAACCAGCTCAGGAAATAGAGGTTGTACCTGCGGGAGAGGTCGAAATCGAACCCGATGAACTTGTCTATGAAGAGGTCCTTGTGCACGAAACAGAGGTTGAAGGCGGCGAGCTTGCCGTTCACGTAATATAGAAAATACTTCGCGTGCGGAGAGAGATTTTTAGAGACGCTTATAAAAAACTCCTTCGTCAACTTCTCGAACTTTATCTCCCCCGCCTCATATGTCTTCAGGTACAACCTGTACACGTCGTCTATTATATGCGTTACGTCATCCGCTATCTTCACCTCGACATCAGCGTTCGCGCGCGCCTTCTTCACCTTGCGCCTGAGGTCTTTCCTCGTAGAGTAGCTGAGGGTCCCGAGATATTCATCCATCGAACCGAACTTCACGTCGGTGATGACCGAGGGTAAACTCTTCACCCTGAAGAAGCCGCCCTTACCGAGCGACTCGAGCATCGAGGCGTCGTCTTTCGAAAAGTCCTTGAATATTATGAAATGTATCCTGTTGCGCCTGCAGAATATCCGTATTATCTTGGAGATGCGGCTTATCATAAGGCGTTCGGATGAGACGCCCTTCCTTATCCCGACGAGGCCCTTCTCTCCGAACGGCGATCCGCAGAAGAGCGTCTTCTGTATGAGGAAACCCGGGAATACCCTGCGCATCGACCTGATGGCGTTCCTGGCCGCTCCGTCGAGAGTCGTGTCGAGGCCGAAGTCGGCGGTGAATAACGGCGCTATCGCCGCTATGCCCGAGGCGTTATACAGCAGTATATAATGAAAGGAATACTCCGGGAAGTTCGATTCCTCGAGGGTCTTGTAAAAATCATACCCTTCGGGCGTGAAGCCGAAGACGGTATCCCAATCCTGGCGCTTCACGTGGGCGATCGAATCTACGATCTTATATCTCATAGGACCTCTTTAACATGTCGCCGACCATTTTAGCTATAGAAAGGGATGCTGTCAAGCCGGGAGATTCTATGCCTATGAGGTTTATGAACCCGGGGACGCCGCGCGGCCCTTCGTCCTTTATTATGAAATCGCGGAACGGCTCCCCTTCGCCCTGCAGCTTGGGGCGTATGCCGGAGGTGTCCGGCGAAAGGTCACCGGCCGATATGAACGGCAGGAAACGCCTGACGCTCTCGTAAAATATCTTCTTCTTCGTCTCGTCTATATCGTAGCGTATCGAATCTATATACTCATCATCCGGGCCGAGACGCAGTCCTCCTCCGAGGTCGGGCGTAGCATGTACGCCCAGGCCCCCCTTCTTCTCCCCGGGGACGGGATAGACGAGACGTCTTATCATGGAGGCCTTATTGCCGTGGACACGGAAATAGTCGCCCTTGCAGTACTTCAGCCGGTAGCTCTCGTCGCGTACCCCGGCGAGCTCCGATACCCTGTCCGAACCAAGGCCCGCGGCATTGATCAGGCACCCGGTAAGAAAAGTGAACTCTCCTTCCTTCTTGTCATTAACCGTCACCTCGAAGGCGTCCGCCTTCCTCGCCGCCCTTATGAATTCCGTATTATAAACTATGGTGCCGCCCCGGGAGGCGATATCCAGGGTGAGCCGTTTCATGAAGCCGTGGGAGTCGAATATGCCGGTGGACGGGGAATATACGGCGCCTTCGGCCGCAACGTGCCCTTCCATGCGCCTGACCTCGTCTTTGGATAGATACCTGAGGTCGGAGACGCCGTTCTCCAGCCCCCTCCTGAGGAGCGCCTCCGCGTCTTTCGTCTCGGAGGCATCCGCGGCGACTATGAGCTTCCCGGTCTTCCTGTGGTTTATGCCGTTCCTTCCGCAAAAATCGTAAAGGAGCTCCCTGCCCTCGACGCACAACCGCGCCTTCAGCGAACCTTTCGGGTAGTAGATGCCGGCGTGGATGACCTCGCTGTTCCTCGAGCTCGTCTCCTGGCCGAATGAGGGGTTCCTTTCGATGACAAATATATTTTTGCGCCTCTTCGACAACTCCCCGGCTACCGCAAGGCCTACCGCGCCTGCCCCTATGACGGTTATATCCGTTTTATGCATATGCGATACGCCTCATTTGCGCTTACGGGGAGAAGAAGACGACTTTCTGCGAAACGATATCGGCCACCAGGCGGGCCTTCCCGGGTCCGGCATCAGCGACACGCACGACATCCTTATACTTCGCGTACTCGCCGGCCAGCTCCGGCAATATGTTGGGCATGGAGGATATGAGCTTCCTGTTGAAGACCGTGCCCTTCTCCCCGGGAAAGATGGCCGTATAGAATATATCCGACTCCACCAGGTCCTGGAAAAAATGGGTGCCGAAGGAGAGCTCCGGGATGCAGTTTGCCGTGGCGAACGCGAGTTCGCACAGCACCGCCATATTATCTATCTCCGAGAACGAGACCGGGACCCCCATGGAGGGCGTGGTCGTGCCCCATCGGCCCGGGCCGATCAATATGGCCGGGGTGTCGTCCCTCTCTTTGATCTCACGGTTAAGGACCCCTATGAGCCGGGCGATGTCATATTTTGACGAAAGCGAAAGTTTACTGTACCTTTCGGGCTCTACATATATGATACGCCTTATCGGCTGTGATATATTTCCTCCCATAAAATGGCCTATCGACTCGAAGAATATCTTATTCCTCCTGACCCCTTTCGGCATCCCCACCTTCCTGCCTATACCCTTCGTCTGGTGGGGCCTGCACTGCAGGAGGTTTATCTGGAATATGCCGCTCCCTTTGAAGTTGACCGTAAATTCTATATCTACGGGATAATCGTAGGCATCTTCCAGCACCCCAAGCATCTCTTTCATATATTTTACGAAAGGCCCTTCGCCCAGGAGTTTATCGAACGTTATCACCCACTTCTCTCTCTCCTCATCTTCCTGCCTCCGGGACGCCTCCGCGTCGCCGTAATCCCTCACGGCTATGAGGTCCATCGCCATATCCGCCCCGGCCGAGACCAGCGTCTCAAAGGGGACCGTCTGTAATACATTCTCCTTTATATTTATCAGGTCGACATAGTGCTGGAAAAAACGCCCGATCTCCTTCATGTCGGCGTGCGGCTTCAGGAGCGGCGCATCCAGGGCGACTATCCTCGGATAATCCCCCTCGACGCGGTTGACCGCCCTCGTCCCAAGGCCCGCCACGATCCGCAGGGCGCCGGCGGACGGGTCCATATCGCTCTTCCATACGAATGTATTATATGATATCCCGACACCGGAGACGTCCGGGAAGAAGAAATGCTTCCGGTACGACCCCGAGACGCGCTGGACCAATAAGGCCATCTGCTCGTCCTGTTTGTCAAGCCCCCGCTGGAGCCGGTAGTTGAGGGCGTCCTCGTTCATGGTGCTCGCGTATATCCTCCGCACCGCCTGGATGAACTCCTGGTAACGCTTTTCCGGGCTCCCCTGGTTGGCGCAGAATATGCTCTCATACTTGCCGGCAAAGGCATTGCCGAAACTGTCTTCCAGGAGGCTGCTCGACCTGACGATCATGGGGGACTGGCCGAAATACTCTATTATCTCCCTGAACTGTTCCTTTATCTCATCGGGGAAGTCGCCTTTTAATAAGAGGTCCTTCATGCCGGCGGCCACGGTGAAATAGAGTTCCTCCGTCTTCTGGTCCATGCGCAATTTCCACCAGCCGTTCTGCACTATGTACGTGTAGAAGACGTCCGAACCTATGTAAAAGGAATCGTGCGGCTCAAGCCGCTCCTTCCAGCCCTGGGAAGCTCTATCGAGCAGTATCTTGCGCGACAGCAGCATGCCGACCGCCTTGCCGCCTATGAAGCCGGTCCCTATGAGGCGGGAGTTTATCTCTATAAGGTCCTCGAGCGTGAGATATCTCTTCGCAAGCGCCCGCATCTTTTCGTCGCGGGCGATCATGATACTACAGAGACGTTCGGTCATCTCCTCCCTCTCGCGGGGAGACGGCTTCTTCTTCAGGAGCTCTTCCGCCTCCAGGAATATCAGGTCCCAGTAGTCGAGGTTGCGGCTCGCGTCCTTCTGGCCCTTACGGCCCATATATGCGAAGAGCTTCGAAGCATCGACGCTGTTCGTGAGAGGCACGAACCGCTCGCCTTTCCTGATGTGAGGCAGGAACATGGTCGGCGAATACCTGTTCCAGACCTTCAGCGGATGTATGAAACGGCTCCCCTCATGGTCATATACGTCTATCAGGAGCTGCGTCGTCTCGCGTATGCGCGCTACGGTCTTGAACGAATGTTTATTACGTATTATGGAAAAGTACGCTATGGTATTCAAGGCGAAGAGGTACGGGCAGATGATCCTGAAGAAGTTCCCTATCATGAGGTCTGTCGCCCAGGGCTTCAGGAGGTAAGAAAGGCAGTCGAAGACGTAATATATCCCTTCGCCCTTATGCTCGATTATCTTGTTCAGGGCGGTGGAGAACGATTCGAACCCGCTGTATGGGTCCAGCTTGTGGATGACGACGTTCTTCCCGGGTTTCACGAGAGGCTCGTGGCCTGCAAACCGTATATATACGACCTTCTTATCGTCCCTTACTGCCCTCTTCACAAAAGGCGCGACAAAAGAACGGTACTCCTCTATGGCGTCTATCTGCCATACGACGTTATCGCCTATCTGAAGGCCGTTCAGGACGGCATCGAGGCCGGGTATGCCCGTACTCACGTTACTCATATAGACCCCTCTGTCTGGCTACAATTATACCGCGCGGCGGGCCAAAATCCAAATGGGAATAAAAACGCCCCGATAATATATCAGGGCGTTTTTTTGGAACGGTATTTTTCCGCGGGAGATTACACCAGACCCTGGTCCACCATCGCGTGGGCCACCTTGATGAACCCGGCGATATTGGCGCCTTTTACGTAATCGATGTAATCGCCCTGTTTCCCGTACTTCACGCACGATTCGTGTATGCTTACCATTATCCTCTGGAGCTTCTCGTCGACCTCTTCCCTCGACCACGCGAAGCGCTGGCTGTTCTGGGACATCTCGAGGCCGCTCGTCGCCACGCCGCCCGCGTTTGACGCCTTGCCCGGCGCGTACAGTATCTTCGCCTTCTGGAATACCTCGATCGCCTCGGGCGTGGAAGGCATGTTGGCGCCCTCCCCTATGCATATGCAGCCGTTCTTCACCAGTTTCTTTGCGTCGGCTTCGCTTATCTCGTTCTGCGTCGCGGACGGGAAGGCCATATCGCACTTCACTTCCCACGGCCGCTTGCCCGGGAAGAACTTGCAGTTGTACTTATCCGCGTATTCCTTTATGCGGCCGCGCCTCTCGTTCTTCAGCTCCATGACGAAGGCGAGCTTCTGTTCATTTATGCCGTCCGGGTCATAGATGTATCCGTCGGAATCAGAGAGCGTGACGCATACGGCGCCGAAATGTATCAGTTTCTCTACTGTGTACTGAGCGACGTTGCCGGACCCGGATATGGCGCAGATCTTCCCTTTGAGCGACTGGCCCCTCGTCTTCATCATCTCCTGGGTGAAGTAGACACAGCCGTAACCGGTCGCCTCCGGCCTTATGAGGCTCCCGCCCCATGCCAGGGCCTTCCCGGTGAGTACGCCCGTGAACTCATTGCGCAGCTTCTTGTACTGGCCGAAGAGGAAACCTATCTCGCGGCCGCCGGTGCCTATGTCGCCTGCCGGGACGTCCGTATCCGGGCCTATGTGCCTGAAAAGTTCGTTCATGAAACTCTGGCAGAACCTCATCACCTCGTTGTCCGATTTTCCCTTCGGGTCGAAGTCGGAACCGCCCTTGGCGCCGCCCATCGGAAGCGTCGTGAGGCTGTTCTTGAACACCTGCTCGAACGCCAGGAACTTCAGTATGCCGAGGTTGACGCTCGGGTGGAGACGGATCCCGCCTTTATACGGCCCGAGGGCGCTGTTCATCTGTATGCGGTAACCCCTGTTTATCTGCACCTCTCCCTTGTCATCGAACCAGGGAACGCGGAACATTATCACCCGCTCCGGCTCCACCATGCGCTCGAGCACCTTATGTTTGGCATACTTCATGTTCTTTTCGATGTACGGCATTACAGATTCCACCACCTCACGCACCGCCTGGTGGAACTCGGTCTCGCCGGGGTTCTTCTGTATGACCTTTGTCATGAACTCTTCCACTCTCTTCGCCGACATATCCCCTCCTTTTTTATTTCTTCTTAAGATATTCTATGATCGCGCGGGATGCCGACTTCGCCATCCCCATAGCCTCGATCACCGTGCCTTCGCCGCCCACTATATCACCGCCCGCATAGACGCCCTTTATCGATGTCTCCATCGTCTCCGGGTCGACAACGACATCGCCGTACTTGTCCGTCTTGATCTGCGGCGTCACCTTCGTAAGTATCTCGTTCGCCTTGAGACCTATGGCTATTATGGCCATATCGCAATCGGCCTCAAAATCGCTCCCTTCTACCGGGACCGGGCGCGGCCTGCCGGATGAGTCCGGCTCGCCCAGGCGGCATTCCTTGCATATTATCCCGGTGACAAGACCCTTTTCATCGCCGGTGAACTTTTCCGGCTTGACCAGGAACCTGAACTTGACCCCCTCCTCTTTGGCGTGCTCTATCTCGAGGCGCCTTGCGGGCATCTCCGTCTCGGTACGCCTGTAGAATATGCTCGCGTCCGGGGTCAGGCCGTTCATCCGCTGCAGCCGCAGGGCCGCCCTTACCGCATCCATCGCCGTATTGCCCCCGCCTATAACCACGACGTGCTTACCTATATTGACCGGCGTGTGGAACTCCGGGAACCTGTAGGCAGACATGAGGTTCACCCTCGTCAGGAACTCGTTGGCGGAATATATATTACAGAGGTTCTCTCCGGGTATCCCCATAAAAGAGGGTATCCCCGCGCCGAGGCCGAGGAATACCGCCGAGAAACCTTCCCCGAACAGCTCCTCGATCGTCCTGACCCTCCCTACGATGAAATTGTCCGCTATCTCCACCCCCATGCTCTTCAGGGACTCTATCTCAAAGTCGAGGATCTCCCTCGGGAGACGGAACGGCGGTATGCCGTATCTCAGGACTCCGCCGGGCCTGTGGAGACCCTCGAAGACGGTGACGCGCACCCCGTGCCTGGCCAGCTCGCCCGCGCACGAGAGCCCTGCCGGACCCGATCCTACGACCGCGACTTTGAATTTCGAGAGCTTCGCGTCTTTTGCGGGAGAGGCGAGCGCCGTCTCCTTCATGCCGTAATCGCCGGCGAACCTTTCAAGAAAATGTATGTTTATCGCTTCGGGAGACGCGAACGGGAGGCCCTTCTTCGTCAGGACGCAGGCCAGACGGCACTGGTATTCGGCCGGGCAGACCCTGCCGCATATGGACGGGAAGTTATTCTTCTCCCTTATGGTGGAATACGCGCTCCTGTAATCCTTGAGCGTTATATGGCGAATGAACGTCTTTATGTCTATACCTACGGGGCATCCTGCTATGCAGAGCGGCTTCTTGCACTGGAGGCAACGCGCCGCTTCCAGGAGCGCCTCTTCTTCGCCGTATCCCGAGACGACCTCGCGGAAGTTTGCGGCGCGCTCGGAGGCGGGGACTTCCTTTGCCTTTACGGGTATCTTCTTCATAGGTTATTGAGTTTACAGATGTGTTTCTCTTTGTCGCAGTATACGGCGTTCCTCTTGGCCAGCTCATCCCAGTCGACCAGAGCGGCGTCGAATTCCGGGCCGTCGACGCAGCTGAATTGCGTACGGCCTCCTACGGTGACCCTGCAGCAACCGCACATGCCGGTGGCATCGACCATCAGGGCATTCAGCGACACGATCGTCTTAACCCCGGAACCGGCCGCGGTCACGGCGACCTTCCTCATCATGGGGATAGGGCCTACCGCGTATATGAGATCATAGCCGCCTTTTGCCAGGAGCTCTTTAAGGACGTCTGTCGTAAATCCCTTCCTGCCTGCTGTGCCGTCGTCTGTGGTAACATAAAATTCTTTGGAATGTCTCTTAAGTTCCTTCTCGAGTATCAGGAGCCCTTTGGTCCTCGCCCCCAGTATGGTAGCGACATGGCAGCCTGCGGCTTCGAACGCCTTTACCACAGGGTATATCTCCGCCGCGCCGACGCCTCCGCCGATGATTATGACCTTGCCGTGGTCCATGATCCCGGTCGCGTGGCCGAGGGGTCCGACCAGGGCATAGAGGGTCTCCCCCTTCTCCATCTTTCCCAGGAGCCGCGTGCTGAGCCCCGCCTCCTGGAATATTATGGTGACGGTGCCCTCCCGGCTGTCGCTCTCGACTATGGTGAGCGGTATCCTCTCCCCCTTGTCCGAGACCATCAGCACGACGAACTGCCCGGGCCGCGCCCGGCGCGCTATGTCCGGCGAGGATATGGACATCCTTACGACGCGGACCTGGCCGTCCGTGCTCAGGACTTCCTTCTCCGTTATCTTCATACCTGTATTTGTCGGCATAATTATTGGACAGATTCTGCCCATTTTATGAGCATTGTTCAGGAAAAATAAAAAAGCGTCCACACATAGCAAAGCTTTTGTGGACGCCTTTGTCCGTTCTATATCTTCAGACCCATCATATCACAGAAAGGACTATTGTCAAGAATTTTTCCCCCGTATCACCCGGGAAGGTTCTTGAGCGCCGTATCCACCTCTTTCTGTGAATATTCGAAATCCTCGAGCTTCCCGGCAAGGTAATTATCATAAGCGGCCATATCGAGATACCCGTGGCCGCTCAGGTTGAAGAGTATCACCTTCTCCTCGCCGGCATGTTTTGCCTTCGCGGCCTCGTCTATGACGCACTTTATGGCGTGCGCGGATTCGGGGGCCGGGACTATACCCTCCGCCTTGGCAAAGGTGAGCGCTGCGTCGAATACCGGTATCTGATTGTACGAAACGGCATCGATGATCCGCTCTTTGAATAAGAGGCTTATTATGGGGGACATGCCGTGGTACCTGAGGCCCCCCGCGTGTATGCCCGCCGGTATGAAATCATGGCCCAATGTATACATCTTGAGGAGCGGCGTCATCCTGGCGACATCGCCGAAATCGTAGACATACTTCCCCTTGGTGAGCGTAGGGCACGCGGACGGCTCTACCGCGATGAATTTTGTCTTTTTGCCGCTGATCTTATCGGCTATAAAAGGGAACGCTATGCCGGCAAAGTTACTGCCTCCGCCGACGCAGCCTATGACGGTGTCCGGATAGTCGCCTACGAGGGCGAACTGTTTCTTCGCCTCCTCGCCTATGACCGTCTGGTGCAGTAGTACGTGGTTCAGGACGCTGCCGAGCGCGTATTTCGCTTCTCCGCCCGACTTGACCGCCTCCTCTATGGCCTCGCTTATGGCTATGCCCAAGCTCCCCGGCGTATCCGGGTGGGCCTTCAATACACCCCTTCCGGCATCGGTGAGGTTACTGGGGCTCGCTATGACCTTGGCGCCCCAGAGGTTCATCGCGGACTTCCTGTAAGGTTTCTGCGTAAAACTGACCTTCACCATGTAGACGGTGCAGCCCAGGCCGAAGAAATTGCATGCCAGGGCGAGCGCCATCCCCCACTGGCCGGCGCCCGTCTCGGTGGTGAGCCGTTTCACGCCTTCCTTCTTATTATAGTAGGCCTGGGCGATAGACGTATTCAGCTTGTGGCTGCCTACCGGGGAGGTGCCTTCGTATTTATAGTATATCCTGGCGGGCGTATCTATGGCCGCCTCGAGACGGCGCGCCCTGAAGAGCGGCGTAGGCCTCCAGAGCCGGTATATATCGACGATCTCGTCCGGTATCCTTATGAAGCGCTCCGAAGAGACCTCCTGCTCTATCAGGCCCATCGGGAATATGGGGGCCAGGTCCTGCGGTCCCACCGGATCTTTGGTCCCCGGGTGCAGAGGAGGCGGCAGCGGCACAGGCAGGTCTGCCAGGATGTTGTACCAGCACTGCGGCATGTCTCTCTCTTCCAAAAGGATCTTCGTCCTGTCCATAGAACCCCCCTTTGATTTCCCATTAGTATATAGCATCGATTTTTGTTATTCAAGATTAAAATTTGACCTGTTAATTTCCAATGCCAAATGTCAAATTCCAAATTAATTCCCAATGACAAATGTCAAATGGGAGATTATAATAGGAACACTATGAAGAAGGTCCCGGCGATCGATTGGAAGTGGGTGAAAGAGGAATTATTCCGGCAGGAGCGGATAAGGGGCTCCAAAGAGATAAGCGCGCATGCGGGTGAGTGCCTTGATAAGGCGAAGGCGCTGGCCAGGCCGCGCGTCATATCCCTGGAGAGAAAGATCATCTCGCTCTCTCCGGGATCGTTCACGATAGACGGCCCTATCACATTCAAAAGCCCCAGGGTCTCCTCGCATATCGCGGGGGCCGTCCGGCTCTATATCTTCCTGGCGACGATCGGTCCGGACCTTGAGCGGCAGGCAGGCGCATGGATGTCCGGAGGAGAGGAGCTGCGCGGGTATATGCTCGACAGGACCGGCTCGATAGCGGTCGAATCGCTCGCCGAAGATACGGAAAGAGCGCTCAGGTCCGGCCGCGCCGGGCAGGGCGAAAGCGTCTCGATGCGTTTCTCACCCGGCTATTGCGATTGGCCCCTGGAGGAGCAGCGCACGATGGATACGGCCCTCGATTTCTCGAAGGCGGGCGTCAGTTTGACCGGAGCATATATGATGGTGCCGCGGAAATCTGTGTCGGCCGTAATGGCCATAGGTCCCGGGGGGTTATTTAAAGAAGATCTATCGCCTTGCGCGGTCTGCGGAAAAGGAGATTGCGATTACCGGAGGGGACTTACCTGATATAACCTAGGCCTTCGGCGCGCCCTGGGGCACGCTGGCGGCCGGCGTCATACCTTCCTTCTTCAGAAGGCCTTCCCAATTCTTATCTACGAAACCCTGCAGGTCATCCACTATCGGCTTGTTCTCCGCCTTGAGGAGGTGGCGGAACCGGCCCTGGGCATTGATCCATTCCGTTATGGGTTTCTTGACCTTAGGCTTATAGGTGATCTTATACTGGCCGTTCACCACTTCGTACAGAGGCCATACGCAGGTATCGGCCGAGAGGCGTCCCAGCTCGCATGTGAGCTCCGGCTTATAGCTCCACCCGAGCCGGCAAGGCTGGAAGACGTTGATGAACTTGGGCCCTTCTATGGCGAGCGCCTTTTCGACCTTAGACATCAGGTCGCGCCAGTTCCCGATCACCGACTGTGCCGCATACGGTATTTTGTGGGCCACCATGATCTCTGTGAGGTCTTTCCTGTACTGCTCCTTGCCCTGTTTCACCTTTCCCGCCGGGGCCGTCGTAGTATCTGCCCCCCTGGGCGTGGCGCCGGAGCGCTGTACGCCGGTATTCATGTACGCCTCATTATTATAACAGACGTACAGTATATTATGGCCGCGCTCGAGGGCCCCGGAGAGCGACTGCAGGCCTATGTCGTATGTGCCGCCGTCACCGCCGAACGCTATGAAATTGATCTTCTTATTGATCCGCCCCTGCTTCTTCCATGCCTTATACAACGACTCTACGCCGCTTATGGTTGCGCCGGCGTTCTCGAAAGCGCTGTGGAGGAACGGGACGTTCCAGGCGGTATACGGGAATATGGTCGATACCACCTCGAGGCATCCCGTGGCATTCACGACTATCGTATCGGGCCCTGCGGCCATTATGACCTGGCGCGCTATGACCACGGCGCCGCATCCGGCGCAGGCCCTGTGGCCGCCCGTGAATAACTCTTTACCCTTTGAAAGTTCCTTAAGATTGGCCATATTTATTCTCTCACACCCAGATAAGTGATCCGCTCTTTCTTCTTCCCTTTTACCGCGTCAAACAGGTCATTATATACGGACTCTATATCATCCATCTTTATCTCGCGGCCGCCGAGGCCGTAGATGTAATTGAGGAGCGCCTTGTTGATGCCGTTATCGTAAAGCGCCGCCTTTATCTCCACGCAGAGCGGCCCTTCCTGGCCGTTCATGGAATCGGACCTGTCCATCACCGCTACCGCCTTCACACCCTTGAGGGCCGAGGCGATCTCATCCTTGGGGAACGGCCTGAAGACCCTCGGTTTGAGGAGCCCCGCCTTCAGCCCCTTCTCTCTCAGGTTGTCCACAACGGCCTTCGTGGTGCCCGCGGTCGAACCCATCGCCACTATGGCGCATTCGGCGTCGTCCATCTTATAATTCTCAAAGAGTGAGTATGAGCGGCCTGTCAGTTTGCCGTACTCCTTACCTATATCTATGATGTGCGGGACGGATTTCTTCATCGCCTCGATCTCCTGCATCTTATGCTCAAAATAGTAATCTGTGAGGTCGAGGGCGCCGACGGTTATCGGCTTTTCGGTGTTAAGGAGATAATATTGCGGCCTGTATGCGCCAAGGAAATCTTTGGCATCCTTATCGTCGACTATCTCGATACGCTCCATGCCGTGGCTTATTATAAAACCGTCCGTGGTGACTACTACGGGGAGGCGGACCGTCTCGGCTATACGTACGGCCTGCAGCATATTATCATATGCCTCCTGGGCGTTCTCCGAGAAGATCTGTATCCATCCGGCATCCTTCACCATCATCGTATCGGAATGGTCGCAGTGTATATTTATAGGTGAGGACAGGGCCCTGTTGACATCGGCCAGCACTATCGGTAAACGGAGACCCGCGGCGATATAGAGCATCTCTGCCATAAGGGCCAGCCCCTGGCTTGAGGTGCCCGTCATCACCCTGCCGCCTGCGGCCGAGGCGCCTATACAGGCCGACATGGCCGAATGTTCGCTCTCCACAGGGATGAACTCCGTGGAGACGATGCCGTCCGCTACATAACCGGCAAATATCTGCACCACTTCCGTGGCCGGCGTTATGGGATAGGCCGCGACGACGTCCGGATCCACCTGACGCATCGCCTCTGCCATCGCCTCGTTACCGGTCCTCGCTACTATGTTCGATTTCGCCATATTACTTTTTTGCCTTCGCTTCCCGCTCCGATACCATCTTTATCGCCTTGCCCTTGACCGGGCATTCGTGAGCGCAGATGCCGCAACCCTTGCAGTGATCATAGTCGAACCCGACGACCTTGCCGTCCTTGACGATGACCGCTGAGTCCGGGCAGTATATCCAGCAGGTGAGGCAGTGTATGCACTTCTCCGGGATATGGACCGGCCGCTCACTCCTCCAGTCGCCTGTCTTGAACTCCCTGGCGGTGCCGCCCCCTATTATGAGGTCGCCCTCGGGAAGCGTCTTCCAGCCCGGTTTTATCTCTTTTTTTGCGCGCATTTCCATCTATGCCTTAACCTCGTTATATGCCCGCTCTATCGCTTTCAGGTTGCCCTCGATAACTTCCGGCTTCGACTTGAACTTCTTCTGCAGCTTCTTCTTTGTGTCCTCAAGCATCTCTTTAAAATCCAGGAGGCCCGTCGCCTTTATGAGGGCTCCGAGCATCGGTGTATTTGGGATATCTCTTCCTATCGTCTCTTTGGATATGGTGGAGGCATCGACCGTGAATACCTTTATCCCGCCGGGGACCTTCAGCTCATCCTTTATCAGGGAGGGCGCCTTATCGGTATTTATGAGCAGGACCCCGCCTGCGGGCATGCCTTCGGTCACATCGACGGCCTCCGTCAATGTCGGGTCGAGTACTACGACGACATCCGGGCTGAGTACGCCTGAGTGGAGCACTATGGGCTTCGATGATAGGCGGTTAAAGGACGTGACCGGCGCCCCCATCCTCTCGGGGCCGTATTCCGGGAATGCCTGTATGTACTTTCCTGAAGTGAGGGCCGCATCGGCAAGCAAAAGAGCGGCCGTCTTCGCACCCTGGCCGCCCCTGCCATGCCAGCGGATCTCTATCAAATCTTTCATTTTAAAATTTAAAATACTTTCTGCGCAGCTACCTTCTCTTTTCCCGCAAGCGCGAGATATATCGTCATGAAGCTGGCCATCATAACAACTCCCAGATAGCCGTTGAAGGCGCTATTGATAACACCTATGACGACCTGGCTTACCTTTACGGGCATCGCCGCGGTCGTTATCCCGATAACGAACCCGATAAGGAAACCTATGCCGAGCGATATCAGTATGAGGACGACCAGGAGCAGCAGCACCCTCCCTATCGCCTTCCTTACGACCTCCATGCTCCTCTTCATCGAGGCTACCACACCGGACTCCTCGCATACGAGGACATACGGGGACATCATAAGAAGCAGTATACAATACAGCCCCACGGCGCCTATCGTTATGGCTATTATGGCGGCTACGGCCGTCACGACCGGGTTATTGATGGGGGTGGTCGCCGCTATGATTATGGTCGCGATCAGCGCAAAGACGGCTATGACCAATATTATAAGGAGCCCCAGGCCAAAGAGCTTTATGTAATACTTTAAGCCGTAGGAAGCGAACTTGCCCAGTTTCGCCGACCCTTCCTTTATAGAATCCCTTACGATACCCAGGGACCCACCCTGGACGAATATGCTCGCAAGGATAAATACTATGCTTAGAGCCATCGCTGACGCGGTGGCCTGCGGGGTGACCGTAGTACCGGGCGCCTGGGCGAACGGTATGCTTGCCAGGTTCCATATCAGGTTAAACGCAAATATGACCAAAACAAGGCCTAAATTCTTAGTAGCTACCGAAAAACCCTTCTTAACAGCCTCGATAGTCCCCATGATCCCTCCATTTTTATTATGGCGCAGGAAACGCCCTGGGCCATACATACATCGGAATTATATCACAGGATAGCGGTGAGGTCAAGGTTATTTGTCTTTTGCCTCGCGGCGCCCCTCGAATGCCTTCGTTATCGTCGCCTGGTCTGCGTATTCGAGGTCGCTCCCTACCGGTATGCCGTAGGCGACCCGCGTAAGCCGGGCGCCGGACCCCTTGAGGACCTTTATAAGGTAGAGGGCGGTCGCCTCACCTTCCGTATTGAAGTCCGTCGCTATCACTATCTCCCTGAAACGCTCTTTTTTGACCCTCTCGAGCAGCTCCTTTATCTTCAGGTCTTCCGGTCCTATACCGTCCAGGGGTGACAGGGAGCCCAGGAGCACATGGTATATGCCGTTGAACGTCCCGGAACGCTCTACCGCGACGATATCGTTCGGCTCTTCCACTATGCAGAGGAACGACTTATCCCGCGACCTGGCAGAGCATATATCGCATATATCGCCGTCGCTCAGGTTATTGCATATCCCGCAGAACCTTACCGACTCCTTGACCTTTATGACCGCCTTTGCCAGCGCATCGGCGTCGGCCCTGGTGGATCTCAGTATGTGGAATGCGAGCCGCTGGGCGGTCTTGGGGCCGATCCCCGGCATCTTTGAGAATTCGCCTATAAGCACCTTCATGGAAGGCGGGAAACCGCTCAACGCGCCCTCCCCTTATTAGGCCTGGGCTCCGATACCTCTCCGCCGAATATCTCAAGGGCCGTCTCTATGATAGGGTCAACCCCTCTCTTTGGGCCGTCACCGGACGGCGCGCCGCCACCCTCACCGTCATCCGTTGACCTTTCGCCGTTATGCGCCCGGTCCCTGCCCTGGCTTGGTTCCGCCAGCGTAAGGGATATCTTCAGGTCATTGTTCAGCACGTACTTCAGGGCCTCCTCTATCAGGCGCCTGTTCTCGGGCGACTCCAATACCTCTTTATGGAACTGGCATTCTTTCGGAAAACCTACCGAAAGGGTGCGGCCTTCTACGGCCACCGGGTACCCTTCCTGGAGGTAGGAAGCGACCGATATCTTACGCGACTTTATGTAGTCGATGACACCGTTCCAATAGCTCAATATCTCGTCTATCGCGACGGCATGGCCGGGTGACGGCGGAGGGTTCTCCGGCCGCCGCTCCTGCTTCTTCTCTCTCTCCTGAACGGGCGCCTGCTCTGCCCGCGCGGGCGGGGTACGTATCTCTTTAGGCTGATGCGGCTGATCGGCGGCCATCGGCCGGGCGCAGCCGAGCTTCTCTTCGAGGCGGCCGATCCGCTCCATGATATCCGAGATCCGGATGCCGGGGCCGCGTCTTGTGAGCTTCACCAGGGCGATCTCGAGAGGTATCCTCGCCATATTCGACTTCCTCATGAGGTCTATCGTATTTGACAGCGTATATAATATATAGAGGATGTCCTCTATCGTGAAATTCTGGCCCTGGTCCCTGTAACGCTTTATCTTGTCGGGACCCGCCTCTATAAGCAGGTCCGGCTTTTCGCTTATCCTGGTGACCGAGATATTACGGAAATGCTCTATGAGCCCCGAGACCACCTGGAAAGGGTCCCTGCCGTCGTCTATCAGGCGGTCTATCATACCGAGCGCGCCGGATGCGTCCCGTTTTTCGATGCAGCCGGCAAGGCCGAAGAGCATCTCTTCATCCACGCCGCCCAGGATCTTCAGGACATCTGCGGTATCGGCCTTCCCCTCGGTAAAAGAGATTATCTGGTCAAGTATCACCTGGGCGTCCCTCATACCGCCGTCTGCGTATTTCGAGATGAGCATCAGGACGTCGTCTTTGACGGAGAGCCGTTCGTCCTTCGCTATGGCCTTTAAGCTCCCGAATATCTCTTTGGTGGAGATACGCTTAAAATCGAACCTCTGGCACCGCGACAGTATCGTCGGCGGGATCTTATACGCCTGGGTCGTGGCAAATATGAATATCGTGTGCGGCGGCGGCTCTTCGAGCGTCTTCAGCAGGGCATTGAAGGCGGGCTCGGTGAGCATGTGGACTTCGTCTATTATATATACCTTGAACTTGCCTTTGGACGGCGCGAACCTTACATTATCGCGCAGGTTCCTTATCTCATCTATCCCCCTGTTCGATGCGCCGTCTATCTCGAGTATATCGAGGCTCGTCCCGTCCGTTATCTCGTTACAGGAAGGGCACGAGTTGCACGGTTCCGGGCCCTTCGGCTTCGCGCAGTTGAGCGACTTGGCGAGTATACGCGCGGTCGTCGTCTTCCCCACACCGCGCGGCCCCGAGAAGATGTACGCGTGGGCGACGCGGTCCTGGGCTATGGCATTCCTGAGCGTGGCCGTTATATGCGTCTGGCCGATTATCTCATCGAATGTCTTCGGCCTGTACTTTCTTGCGAATACTATATAGCTCATTTTTTGTATTTGTTCAGGACGGCCAGTACCCTGTCGGCGGATTTAGGCATCTGGGCCTTCTTCCCGATAAGTATCTCCTGGGCGGACAAGCTCTTGCCGTACATCTCCTTATTCCCGTCCCAGTGCTGTGCGAGCGCGGCGCCCTCGAGCTTCACCCCGGCGAAAAGGCCGCGGCTCCTCGAATATGACAGGATCCCGCCTTTTAACTGGGCATCGGTAGAGGCCTCGGCGGCCCTGCCGACCGGCCCTCCGGCTACGGAGGCATCGGCCCCTAGCTTGAACTTGCCCTGCAATATCCCGTCGACGCTGCGCCTGTTCATCACCAGCAGCACAAAATCGGTCGCCTGGCCGCCTATCTGCCAGCCGAGGCTGCCGCCCACTATGGTGAATATGGCGGGGGCTGACCAGCCGCTGCCCTTTTCGTCCCTGACCATGATGATCCCCTGGCCGTACTTGCCGCCTATCCCGAACCCGGCGGATATGGTGGAAGGGAATATCGCGATCGCCGAACAGTCCCTCATAAGGTCTTCCGGTATGCTCTGGTCGGGCATCTGCTGGATCTCGTCGAGCACCTTACCCGATTCATCCACCAGCGCCGTCCACTTGTTCTCCACGGCATTGCCCTGCGGGGCCGACATTAAGCCCGCCAGCAATATGATAGCGGTCAATATACTTATCTTCCTCATATACACTCTCCTTTTTTTGGATTTTTTCCTCTGCCTGAGCATGTTACACCCGCCATTATTTTTTGTCAATAAGTTAAGGGACCGCGGCCTCTACCCCATGCTCTTGCGGAATTTGGAAGCGCTGAGCGTTATTATAAATAGCCCCATTATAAGGAGCGGCAGGAGCTGTATCCATAGGACTTCGATGCCAACCCCCTTCAAAAATATGCTCCTTATGACGACCATGAAATATCTCAGGGGATTTAAAAAGGTGAACCACTGGATGATGGGCGGCATGTTGGCGATCGGATACGCGAACCCGGAGAGGAGCATCGTCGGCATGAAGAAGAGGAATACCGACATCATCGCCTCCTGCTGGGTCGAGGATATTGTGGATATGAAGAGCCCTATGCCTAAAGTGGTGAAGAGGTATATGCATGTGGAGAAGAGCAATAATACGATGCTCCCCCGGAGAGGCAGATGGAACCAGAAGACCCCGAGCAGCGTGATCAGGGTGATCTGGACAAGGGCGATTATCGCAAAAGGGAGGAGCTTCCCCATGATGAGTTCGATCGGTTTGAGCGGGCTCACGATAAGCTGTTCCATGGTGCCTATCTCCTTCTCTTTGACTATGGCCATGGCCGTCAGGAGAAGGGACATCATAGTGACTATGATAGATATGACACCGGGGAGGTAATAGTCCCTGGATATGAGGTTGCCGTTGAACCACGGGCGGTCCCTCAATTCTATGCTCGGCACGTTGCTCACTTCCCCGCTCGCGGCGGCCTTATTCTTCATAAGCTCATAAGAGTAATCGCTTATGACGGTATCCGCATAACCCATGACGACCATCGCCGTATTCGAGTCGGTGCCGTCGAATGCCAGCTGGACCTGGGCGTCCTTGCCTGCCTTGAGGTCACGGCCGAAGCCGCGGTCGATCTTTATGACTATGCTCGCCTGCCCCTTGTCAAGGAGCAGGTCCTCTTCTTTTGAGCTCGATATATAATGTTCGGGCACGAAATATCTTGAATACGTGAACCTCCGCAGCAATTCCCGGCTTTCGACGGTGTTGTCCCGGTCATATATCGCCGTCGGGACGTAGTTGATGTCTTTATTGGCGGCGTAGCCGAAGAGGATTATCTGGACGAGCGGGGTAACGAATATGACCGTCTTCATCCGCGGATCGCGGAAGACCTGTTTGAATTCTTTTATGAGTATCGCCAGGGCCCTCTCGAACATTATTATGTCACCTTCTTCTTGAATTTCCGCACCGCGAGGGTCAGCATCAGCGCGGCGAACATGACCAGGAAGACCGCCTCATCCCACACGACATCTATGCCTCCGCCTTTAAGGAAGAGGTCCCTCAATATGGTGATGTAATAACGCGCGGGGATAAAGTAAGTCACCGTCTGGAGCGCCTTGGGCATATTAAAGATAGGATATATGAACCCCGACAGTATCATGGTCGGTATCATGGTGGTCAGGGTCGCCAGCTGGCTTGCCATGAGCTGAGTCCTGGCCACCGTGGAGATCAATATGCCCTGCGACAGGGCCCCCGTCAAAAAGAGGAAGCTCAGGGTGACAAGTAAAAAGTAACTGCCCCTGAAAGGGACGCCGAACAAAAATATGGCCATCAGCACCCCGACGGAGAGGTCGAAAAAACCGATCGCGAAATAAGGCAGGAACTTTCCTATGACGAGCTCCTTCCCTTTTACCGGGGTTGAGATGAGCTGTTCCATGGTGCCCCTCTCCCACTCCCTGGCTATGCAGATCGACGTCAGGAGCGCCGCGATTATCATGATGATCATCGCTATGACGCCCGGGGCGATGAACCACGTGCTGGTGAGGCCCATGTTATACCAGATCCTGGAGCGGGCATCGAGCGATTTGGAGGGCTCGAGGCCGCGTGACGCAAGCGCCCCGGTCAGGAGCTTCACGTTGTAGCCGGAGACGACTGCCCGCACATAACCCCTGGCTATCGTAGCGGTGTTGGCGTCGCTCCCGTCCATCAGGAGCTGTAACGGCGCGGTGGCGCCGGCCTTTATATACCGGGAGAAGTCCTTCGGTATGACGAGCGCCATGATCACCTTGCCGCTGTTTATCATCCGCTCTATGTCCCGGTAGTTATCGGTATATCCGACTATCTTGAAGTACCTGGAATTCCTGAAATTGAGCAGGAAATCGCGGGAGAGCTCCGAAGAGGCGTCCTGGTTCCAGATGACGGTCGGCACCTTATCTATATCCAGGGATAGGCCGTAGCCGAAGATCAAAAGGAGGAATACGGGGATCCCGAGGGCCAGGGTGAGCGAGCGCGGGTCCCGCTTTATCTGGATCAACTCCTTCCAGGCTATGGCCTTAATTCTTCTTAAGCTCTCTTTTGTCATATTCTTCTATAGAGGAGACGAATACGTCTTCGAGCGAAGGCATGATCTTATCGACCGAAAAATCCCCGATCTTCGCGCCTTCCAGGGACCTCTTTATCGCCGGTATCGCCTTTGAACTGTCATAGACGACCGCGTGTATGGCCGCCCCGAAAAGGGCCGCTTCCTTGACGCCGTCTATCCTGCTGATCCTGTCGAGCCAGTCCTGGGAATCTGCCAGCGTTATCTCAAGCACCTCGTCCTTCATGCACTTCGTCTTCATCTCCTGCGGCGTGCCCGCGGCGATGATGGTGCCGTGGTATATGAGGACCATGCGGTTACAGTTCTCCGCCTCGTCCATATAATGGGTGGTCACGAAGACGGTCACCCCGTCGGCGGCCAGGGCCTTTATGACGTCCCAGAAATTGGCGCGGGTTATGGGGTCGACCCCCGAGGTCGGCTCGTCGAGGAATATGATCCGGGGCTTATGGATGAGAGCGCATCCCAGGGCGAGACGCTGCTTCCATCCGCCCGCGAGCGTCGAGGTGAGGCTCGAGGCCATCCCTTCCAGGCCCGCGGTGCGTATGGTGGCCTCGAAACGCTCCTTCTTCTCGCCGGCCGGTATCCTGTATATGCCGCTGTAAAAGTTGATATTCTCTTCCACCGTCAGGTCATTGTAGAGAGAGAATTTCTGCGACATGTATCCGATATTCTCTTTTATCCTGGCCTGCTCTTTTATTATATCGTAACCTCCCACGCGGCCCGTGCCCGAAGTGGGGCTTATTATGCCGCAGAGCATCCTTATGGTGGTCGATTTACCGGCGCCGTTCGGGCCGAGGAATCCGAATATCTCGCCCCGGTTGACCTCAAAATTGATCCGGTTCACGGCGGTGAAATCGCCGAACTTCTTCTCGAGGTCCTTCACGCTGACCGCGATATTATCGGGGGTTTGTCCGCTCATATTCCTTCACTATTATCACGAACGCCTCTTCCAGCGTCTTTACGTTGCACTCCTTCTTGATCGCCTCCGGAGGGTCGCAGCGGAGGAGCTTCCCCTTGTGCATCAGGCCGACCCTGCGGCAGCGCTCGGCCTCGTCAAGGTAGCAGGTGGAACAGAATATGGTGACCTTCTCCTTCAGGAGATCGTACAGGATATTCCAGAAGTCCCTTCTCGAGACCGGGTCGACGCCGTTGGTGGGCTCGTCGAGAAAAAGGACGCGGGGGGTGTGGATGAGGGCGCATGCCAGGCCGAGCTTCTGTTTCATGCCTCCGGATAACTTGCCGGCGAAACGAGCCTTGAAAGGCAGGAGGCCGGAGAAGCCGAGGAGGCGGTCTATCGTCTCGGTCCTATGCTCTTTGCCCACCCCGTAAACATCTGCGTAAAAATTTATATTCTCCAGGACGCTCAGTTCCTCGTAAAGCCCGAAGCGCTGGGACATGTAGGCGATATTATCCTTGAGCGTCTCCGCCTCTTTCACTATATGTTTGCCATATACCCACCCCTCCCCGGAAGTGGGATCGAGGATGCCGGTGAGTAGGCGCATAGTCGTCGTCTTCCCCGCCCCGTCGGGACCGACGAGGCCGAAGATCTCGCCTTCGGGTATATCGAGGTTGAGGTTGTCTACGGCTGTGAGCGGTCCGAATTTGCGGGTGAGGTTTGTCGCTTTTATTACGGACATCGTCATTCAACCATAATGTAGGCGTCGGCAGGCATGCCCGGTTTCAGGTCGAGAGAGGAGTTGTCCGCTTTGACCTTGATCCGGTAGACGTACTTCACGCGCTCTTCGTTCGTCTGGATATATTTGGGAGTGAATTCCGTCTGCTGCGATATAAAAGAGACCCGGCCGTCATATCTCTTGCCCGGGTAGGTGTCGGTCATGATATATGCCTTCTGGTTGTACTTCACCCTCCCCAGGTCCCGCTCCTCTACATAGGCGGTCACCCAGACATTGTTCAGGTCTATGGCGGTGAAGACCGGCGCGCCCGGCTGCACCACTTCGCCCTGCAGGGCGCTCTTCACTATGACGTAACCGTTGAGCGGTGATGCGAGGTCCGCCCAGCCGAGCTTCGTGTCCGCCAGCTCCAGAGACGCCTTCAGCTGCTCGACGTTCGCATTGTCGGTATCGGACCTTGTCTTCGCCGCGTCGCGCTCCTGGGCGGAGATGGCGCCTTCCTTAAAGAGGTTCTCCGCCCTTATGTAATCCAGTTTGTCGAGGGCATACTGGTATTCCGCCAGCTTCAGCGCCGCCTCCGCCTCGGCCTTCACCTTGCCCAGCTCGTCCTTATTGAGCCGCGCTACGATATCGCCTGTCCTGAGGACGGTCCCCTCATCGGCGATCAGCTCTTCTATCTGGCCGTTCACCCTGAAAGATATGCGGACGTCATCCCCCTCGATCGAGCCGGATACCTTTATGACCCGCGACTTCTCATACGCGTTGTACGTGAAATACAGGACGAGCGCGAGGCCTGCAAATATGACGAGCGCGAGGCCTGCCATGACGGCCTTCTTCCTCTTATTCACCAGGGCGGTGACCTTCTCTTTCATTTTGGGATCTATATTCACTTTCATATCTATTCTCCTTTGAATTCTCTGCCCATAGTCCTGTCGAGCTCGGCCTTTGCCATTATATGATCGTATATGCCCTGGGCCAGGCTCTGTTCCACCTGGGCCAGCGAAACCTGGGAATCGAAGACATCGAGGTTTATCCCTACCCCGTTCACGTACCGCACCTCGGACAGCCGCAGGGCCTCTTTCGCGTCATCTATGGAATCCTTTTCGGCGTCTATTATCGCTTTCGCCTCGCGGAGGTCAAGGCAGGCGGTCTTTATATCGACGGCTATCTGCTCTATGATGTCCTCTTTCTGGAGGAACGCCTGCGTATACCGGGCCTTCGCCTCGTCGACCTTCGCCTTGGTGGCGAAACCGTCGAAGAGGGCTATCGTCGCCTTTATGCCGATATTCCAGTTGTTGTGCCTGGGGTTGACCATATCGCTTACATCGCCGGAGCGGTAACTGTAATCGGCTGTGGCGCTCACCTGCGGAAGCCACCCTGCCTTCGCGAACTCTATCGCCCATCTGTTTATATCTATGCCCAGTAATTTCAGGACCATGCCGGGGTTCTTCTGGTAGGCCTCATGCAGAAAATCGTCCTCTTTTATCTCTACGGGCGAATATGACAGGACGCCTTCGACCCTGACCGTCTCGGACATGTTGATGCTGAGCAGCTTCTTCAATTCCGCCATTATCAGGTCTATCGAATTATCGGCGTTCACGAGCTGCGGGATGAGGCGCGACACCTGTGTCTTCGACTGGAGTACATCGAACTTCGAGGAGGTCCCCTGTTCGAACCTGGCGAGCACCTCTTCGTAGTGGGCCTTTGCCTGGTCTACCAGGTCCTGCGCTATACGTCTCGTCTCGTACGCCAGGAGCAGCCCGTAGAAGAGGCGCTTCGTCTCGAACTCCACCTCGAGCCGCGCGGCGCGCAGCGTCTCCTGCTGGGCCTTAAGCTGCAGCTTCGCCTGTCTCAGCGTGGCGATATTGGCGCCGCCGTTATAGATCGATTCGTCCAGGGATAGGTCGAAAAGGTTATCGTTCTTATACCCGGAGAATATGCCCGGGTCTTTCCTGCTGGCGGCCGGCTGGGACAGCGCAAGGGTGGCGTCGTTAAGCGTATAGCCAAAGCCGGCGTTCACCTGCGGCAGGAAGAGGCTCCTTGCGTACATGATATCGGACCTGGCGAACGCGACCTCCTCTTCCTGTATCTGTATGGACTTGTTGTTGAGCATGGCTACCTGTATGGCGTCCTTTATAGTAAGGGACCTTACACTGCCCCCTCCCGCGGAAAGTTCGGTTTCGCAGCGCGGCGAGACGGGCGCGCATACGCAGAGAGCTATGAGCGGTACGGCTGCGATAAGGACCTTCCCCGGATATATCTTCGGCACCGCTTGTTTTGTCATGGGCATTCTATCTTCCGCAGGAATCCCGCGCTCTCTTCCGGCAGAGCTACATTCACGAATATGCCGGACCCAAGCTCAAAACCGGCAGGGTTCGTTATGCGGGGTATTATGCTCAGGTACCAGTGAAAATACTTGACCTCTTTTTCGCTCACGGGGATCGACCGTATCGTATAATTGAAGTCCGGGTTCTTCAGGCCGTGATAGAGCTTGGCGAGCGTCACCCGCAGTATATGGGCCAGGTCGCCCGTCTCCCCATCATCTATCTGGTTGAACGATGACATGTGCCTGCGCGGGAATATCCATACGGAAAAAGGCGCGAACGAGGCGTAAGGCATGAAGGCGACGAACTTTTCCGTCTCCAGCACTATCCGTACCCGCGAACGGAGCTCTTCCTCAAGCATATGGCAGAACGGACATCTGCCGGTGGCATCGAAATAGGTCGTCGCGCTCTCTATGCGGTTTCTCACATTGGGAGGGACTATAGGCGTGGCTATAAGCTGCGAATGGGGATGTTCGAGGGACGTGCCGGCCCGCGGACCGTGGTTCTTGAATATCGTGACGGCCTCGATGTCCCTTGTGTCCTGGACCGCCAGATACCTCGCCCGATACGTCCGGATTATATCTTCCACCTCCGCATCGTTCATCAGGGCGATGACGGCATCATGGCGGGGGTGCTCCACTATGACCTCGGCGATGCCGAACCCGGTTATCGAATGGCAGGTGCCGTTATCCCGCCGCTCAAGCTTTTCCCTGTGCGAGAGGGCGGGGAATTTGTTGTATATCGAGCGTGTCCGCCAGGATCTTGGGTCACCGAGACGGAACGTCTCGTCGCTCCTGTCGCCTTCGTTCCCGGGACAGAAGGGGCAGCCTTCCCTGTATACGGGCAGCGCCGGCGCCGCCTTGAGGTCTTTGGTGAAATCTTCGGGACGCTTCGCCCGTTCGGTGGCTATGACCACCCAATCGCGCGTAATGATGTTATAACGCAGTTCTGACACGCACACTCCCTCTTACCATCACAGCCGCTCTATTCGTACTTCCGTCTCATCTCGGTGAGATATATTATATGCTTCTTCTCCTCTTGTATGAGCATCCTGACCTTCTCCTCATAAGGGGGCATCATATATCTGAGGAGCTCATCGAAGAAGAGTATCGCATCCTTTTCAAATCCTATGCCGTACTTTATGGCCGTGAGCTCCGACTTCACGTTCCTGGCGAACCATTCCGGGGAGACCTGCTTATAGAGAATATCATCCACAACGGACTTTATGTACGCCTCGAATTCCCCCTGGTACGATCCGGCTATCTCAAGGTCTTCCACGCTCGCCCTTATCTCGGTGAACTTCTTTATGTGCTCGTCCTCCCATCCCTCCAGGCGCGTGAAGAGTTCGTGCATCTCTTTATCTTTGAATTTTTTAGCCACTAGGGCATAGAAGTCCCTGCGCTTCTTCTCTTTTTCTATCCCCATGTCTATGATCTCGGCGGCATTGAATATGTTCGTCATCTTATTCTCCTTTTATCTCATCGTCTTTGACGATTATATGATATTAACACATGTAAGGTACACCGGGCAACGTGATTCTAAATGACCTTCAGCACCATCAGGGTTATATCGTCAAATTGCGGCTCGTCTCCCGTGAAGGACTTAAGCTCATCCTGTATCTTTTCGATTATAGCGCGCGGCGGAAGGGAGCGGTTCTCGGTGACCGACCTCGAAAGCCGCTCCGTCCCGAACTGTTCATTATTACCGTTCAGGGCCTCGACCACACCGTCCGTATATATCGCGAGCACATCGCCGCTTTCGAGCCCTATCTCTGCCGTAGAGATGCTCGTCTGCGGGAAGAGCCCGAGAGGGATCCCCTGCGCTTTCAATAAGACGATATCGTTCTTCGCCTCCCTTATAAGAAGCGGCGGGTTATGGCCTGCGTTCACGTACTCGAGGCGGTTATTCTTCGAATCGAGGAGCGCGTAAAAGAGCGTTACGAAAAGGTTCGTCCTGCTATCCTCTACTATCAGCTGGTTCGCCTTGACTATGGCATCCGCTATGGAGAGTTTTCCTATGGTGCTTGCCCTGAGGACCGTCCTGCAGAGGGCCATGAAGAGGGCTGCGGGCATGCCCTTCCCGGATACGTCCGCCACCGTTATGCCCCACTTCTCCTTTTCTACCGGTATGAAATCATAAAAATCTCCCCCGACTATCCGCGCGGGGAATGTCGAGGCCGCTATATCGTACCCGTTTATGACGGGAGCCGAGAGGGGAAGGAAGCTCTGCTGGATATCTTTGGCTATCTCCAGCTCTTTGAGAAGGCGCTCTTTTTCGGCGGTCGTGCGTTCCAGCTCTCCGATGTATTTTTTCAGGCGCCGGGACATGATATTGAAGGACTCTGCCAGACCGGCTATCTCATCACCGCCCTTTATCCCGACTTCATAATAGAGGTCCCCTTCCGCCACATGCCTTGTGCCCTCCGCCAGTTTTTTTATAGGGCCCGTGACCCTTGCCGACATCGGTATCCCCAGGACTACGGCGAAAAAGACCGCCAGGGCCAGGACCGCCGCCGCCCTCTTCCTGACCTCTTTCTGGATGACGGCAAGGTCCGAGGCGGACATGTCAAGCCCCAGGATGGCCGCGGTCGTGCCGTCCGGGCGTCGAATGGGGGCGTACGCGGAAATGGACGCACCCCACTCGTCGGACGTTATCTTCTTATCTGCCGAAGGGGCGTTAAAACCCTCGAGCATCTCCGGGAAACCGGACGCGTCGTATTCATCCCCGTGGGAAGCCGGCGCCCTCTTCTCCTGGCCGGTCCCGCCCGACCTGATATCTATCACGAATTTAAGTATGCCCGGACGGTCCGTCTTCTTAAGCACATATATATACGAGATGGCGGGGATGATCTTCCTGATATTCGAGAGCTTCTCTTCTACTATTTTGTACTGGGGGCTATATATCCCCTCCCTCTCAGCCGGGATCATCTCAAGCACTGCTGGGTCCACCGACAGGGCGACTGTCTGTGTTATGACCGTCAGGATGCCGCGGAGGAATTTGAATTGGGAGGCGAGCGAGTGCTCATATACGATAAAATTGCTCAATATACCCGAGAGGAGGACTGCCCCTACCAGGGCGAGCATAAGTTTTGTGCGAAAACTCCTGAATAGGCCGCCCGGCCATTTCATATTCCCGCTCTTTTTCGAGATCACATTACTCCTTCTTCGCCCCTAATGGATTTATGATCATGCCGCTTAACGCCTTCGCCACGCTCTCCGCCTTCTCTACGGTCTTTCCCGCCACTTTCCCGGCCTTGTCCAGCGTACCGGAAACGGTGCCTTCCAGTTTATTGAGATCGAAGCTCGTAAAATTGGAAATGGCGGTATTCCTCAGCGACCTCACGACTATCAGGCTCACGAGAGAATACGGGTCCGTTATGTCAGTATACTCTTCATGATGATCTATGTCGTACACCTTGACTGACGGAGAGGGGCCGACGGAGTAATCCTTGAAAATGACCTTTCCTATATTGAGCTCCAGGACGTCGATCTGTATCCTGGGTGTTTTCCCCTTATCCATTTCGGACGGCCTCTCGCCTTTCCTCCCGGCCTGCACCACCTTGAGGGCATCCAGGTTCAGCTCGCCTTTTTTATTCTTCACGACATAGAACTCCGTCAAAGATAATCTAAGCTCGGCCAGATGCACGGTGCCTTTCATGATGGACTGGATGTCATAATCGACATAGATACGGGGCATGTCGAGCATGACCCTGTCGCTGAACTCTCCCGGGTTGAATAACCTCAGGTCCCTGATCTCCACTACGGTCCTGACGAGGCCGACCCTGAAGCTTCCTATATCCATCTTCAGGCCCGTGACCATCTCAACTCCTTTTTCGACAGAGGCCTTTATTATCATGTCCTTCGTTACGGCCAGGATAAAGACCGCTGCCGTAATGGCTATGATCACAGTGAATATCTTCTTCATCTTAAGGACTCTCTTTGCCGGTGACGTCATTCATACCTCAGCGCTTCTATGGGATTCAGCCTGGAGGCCTGACGCGCCGGCCATAAGCCGAATGCTATGCCCACTATCACGGAAAATATAGTCGCGAGCAGGACGGAAAAGAGCGATACCTTCACCGTCCACCCGGCGAAGACCGACAGGAGCAAAGCTATGCCGGAGCCGAAGATGACACCCAGCGCTCCGCCTGTAAAGGTCATCACCACCGCCTCTATCAGGAATTGTGTCATTATGTCCGCGTCGCGCGCGCCTATGGCCTTTCTGAGGCCTATCTCCCGCGTCCTCTCGGTAACCGATACGAGCATTATATTCATGATCCCTATGCCGCCCACGAGGAGCGATATGGCCGCGATCGACCCCAGGAGCCATGACATCGTCTGGGCCGTCTTCATCATCGTCTCCTGGATATCCGCCATATTACGGATCTCGAACGAATCTTCGCTCTCTTTTGTGTTAAGACGGTGGTTCTTTATGATCGTCTCTTTCACGGAATCCTGGACCCCGTCCATCAGGGCGAGGTCGCTCACCTCGATATCTATGGAATCTATATATTCCTTGCCCAGGACACGGTACATGGCCGTTGTGACAGGGATGACTATAAGGTCATCCTGGTCATGCCACATATTGGCCCCTTTTGCGGGTAAGAGCCCTATCACCTGGAATACTATCCTGTTCACCCTGACCAGCGAATCGACCGGGTTATCCTGGCCGAAGAGCTCTTTCGCCACGGTCGCGCCCAATAAGACGACGCGCTTACGCGACTTCAGCTCGTCCTCCGTAAAAAATCTGCCTATGGTAGGCACGGATGCGCGCATCTCGCTGTAACCGACGCCCGTGCCCTGGACCTGGGTATTCCAGTTATTGTTGGCATAGACGAGCTGTGCCTTGCCGCTTACCGTAGGTGATACCCTCTTCACGCCGGGAAGTTTGGTAATGGCGTCTACGTCCTGAAAAGTGAAACGCGTCACCGTCCCGGCTTCCATCGATACGCCATGGACCCTGTGGGAACCTGCCCTTACCATAAGCAGGTTCGATCCGAGCGAGGCCAGCGTCTGCGATATCGATTCCTTGGCGCCCTGGCCCAGGGCGAGCATCGCTATAACCGCCGCCACGCCTATCAGTATGCCGAGCATGGAGAGCATCGAACGCATCTTGTGGGAGACGATCGACCAGACGGCCTGTTTCAGATGGTCGGTGAGTTCGGCGCGTTTTATCTTGGAGCTTCCTTCGGATAATATGTGGTCTATCGAGATCGGTTTTGAGGCGACGGGAGACGCGCCTGCGGGGCCGCCTTTTACCCTCTCATCGGACACGATCCTGCCGTCCCGCATCTTTATGACCCTGCCGGCATGCCCGGCGACTTCCTCCTCGTGGGTGACGAGTATGATCGTCTTGCCCTGTTTATTCAGGTCGCCCAGGATAGCCATTATTTCGTTCTGGCTCCTGGTATCGAGATTGCCCGTCGGTTCATCGGCCAGGATGATGGGCGGCTCATTCACAAGGGAGCGGGCTATGGCAACGCGCTGTTGTTCGCCACCGGAGAGTTCATTCGGCCGGTGGGATGCCCTGTTCAGGAGGCCCACGCTCCTGATCTTCTCCGTTGCCCTCTCCTTCAGGTGGCGTTTTCCAGCATAGATGAGGGGAAGTTCCGCATTCTCAAGAGAGGTTATCCGCGGGAGGAGATGGAACTGCTGGAATATAAAACCCATCAGGCTGTTCCTCAGGACTGCAAGTTCGTCATCGGCAAGCTTCGTCACATCTTTTCCCGCCAGATGATACTGCCCGGAATCGGGACGGTCCAGGAAGCCCATCAGATGAAGAAGGGTCGACTTGCCGGAACCGGAAGGGCCCATTATGGCCAGGAACTCTCCCGCATCCACCGACAGAGATACTCCCTGCAGGGCCGCTACGCCCACCTTGCCCGTCCTATACGTCTTGTTTATATCTCTCAACTCTATCATGTATGGTCTACCTGCCGCTGCGTCTCCTGGAAGGCATAAGAGGGTTTGTGCCGGCAGCCGGGGCGGTCGGCAGTACATACTTCTGCCCTTTGACCAGTATCGTATCCTGCTCCGACAACCCGGATACCACCTCCGCGTTCTTTTCGTCCGAGATCCCCAGCTCGATCTTCCTTTCCTCCGGCGCCCTGCCGGCGCCGCGGCTTATGAGCACGTAAGGGCCTTCGTTATTCCTTTTGACGGCCTCAAGCGGTATCAGTAAAGCGTTCTCTTTTGTCTTCTCCGCGATGTTCACTGTGGCGGACATCCCCGAGCGGAAGACCTCCGGGACGGTCTCAGGCACTATATCGACCTGGTAGATGGTCACATTATTGACCACCGTCGATTCGTAATATATATGGTCCACCCTGCCGTTCACCTTTATCTTGGGGTAGGCGTCGAGATTTATGACGGCCTCCTGACCGACGCGCACGCCGCCTATATCGGTCTCGTCGACCTGGGCCTGGACGATGAGGTGGTCCGAAAGGACCATCACCGCTTCCGACGCGGTCACGGTCTGGCCGGGGTCATCGGTGCTGACTATGACCTCCCCGTCTATCGGAGATATCAAGGGGGTCGCCTTATACACATCTTCCCAGTACTTCATCTCCTCCTCGCCGCGGCCGCGCGCCGCGTCCAGGAGGGCGGCCCTTTCGGTGGAGCTCATGAGCGCAAGCGTCTGGCCGACCTTCACCTTATCTCCCTCCCTGACCAGTATCCGGTCTATGCGGCCGCTTATCGGCGGTTTCACCTCCAGCCTGTTCTGCGGCTGGACGGTGGCCGTTGAAGTTATCGTAGTACGTATGCTGCCGAGGGCGGGCCTTATCTCCCTGGTGACCTCGCCGGAGGGCTTACCCTTCAGTTTCACCAGGAATATCAACGCCATTATGACTATCGCCGATCCGAGATATATCTTCCATCTTCTATTTTTTATCATAATCCAGTGTTCCCCCTTTTGCCTGTATCCACGTCGCCTCGGCGATCAGGGCCCCCAGCTGCGCGCTCACGAGCGACTTCTTGGCCGAAACGAGATTATCTTCTATTATTATCCAGTTATCGAACGACATGAGGCCTACGGAATATTCCGCCTCCGCTATCCTGGCGCGTTCCTCCGTCGCATAAAGGTACTTCTTCCTGACGAGCACGTTCTCGACGGCGTCCTGCAGCGCGGCCCATGTATTCGATAACGTATATATGACGCCGTCGCGGCCGGACCTTTCGTTCTCTTTCGCCTGGCCCAGCACCGCCTTCGCCTGGGAGACGGCGGCAAACCTGTTCCCCCCGTCGAATATGGGAAGCGATAAGCTGGTGCCGAGAGACCATTCATTCCTGTCCGGGAACCACCGCGTATTGGTGTTCCCGATATTGGCGTTGGCATAGACCTGCGGGAAGAAGTCGGCATAAGCGGCATTCAGCCCGAACTTCGCCGACTCCTTCTTCGCTATGAGCTGTTGTAAAAGCGGCGTCGTCTCCGCCAGATCTTCAAAATCGGTCAGGGATACGTCCTGGTCCCTTACCTCAAAATCGCCCTGGGCGGTCATCGGCACGAATAAGGAACGACCGAGCTCTTTTGTAAGCTGCCTCTGAGCTACATAAATATCCCTGGTCGCCTGCCGCACTTCGTAACTGGCCTCGGCGAGGTCCGCCTCCGAAGTCAGGAGAGATCCCCTGTGCTCCCTGCCGCCTTCATATCTCAATTTTACGAGCTCCAGGTTCTGCTTGCGGCGCGCCTCTATCCCCTGGGCGACCTTCAGGAATTCCTGGGCGGTCAGGAGATTTGCAAATGCGGTCCTCAGGCTTAAGCGTATATTTGACGAGGTGACATCATAATTATATTTCGAAGATATGATGTTCCGTTCGGCGGCGGAGAGGTCGAATGAGGTCTTGAAACCGTCAAAGAGGAGCTGCTGGCCCGTCACGCTGTAATCGTACGTCGTGCTCCTGGCCCCGCCGGCCGACTTGGCGGTGCTCTCGCTCCCGCTCCCGGATACCTGCGGCATCACCGCGCTCCTGGTGACCTCTTTCGCCGCTTTATACTGTTTGATATTCTCAAAGGCGGATATGAGGGCGGGATTCTGCCTCTTCGCCTCATCAACACACGCCTTCCATTCGAGCGTCTCTTCAGCCGCCAGGGAGGCCGTGCTTAAAAGGAGTACGGCCAGAAATGACAAAATTACACGTTTACTGCTCTTCATCGTTCTTTAACCTGTCTTATATTTGTCCGGTAGATCATATTTTTCGGAAAACGGCACCGATCTCACTATGGTCCACTTATATTTTTTGGTCCCGTTGTCCTTCTCCAGCAGGTTGATGAAATACGGCTCTTTCTCCCTCTCGCCCTTAGGATTGTAAAGTATCTCCACCTGGGGCCTTCTCATCTCCAGGGAACTCTCCTTCACCACCAGGCCTATCGCGTTGTTATCGAGTTCCACAAGCGTCCCCGGAGGATAGACCCCTATCCTCCTGAAGAAGATATCCAGCAGGAGCGGATGGAAATTCTTTTCGGAAAGCTCCGTCATCTGCTCATACACCTTTTCGGGCGGGAGCGGCTCGTGATAGGACCTCTTGCTCCTGAGCGCGTCATATACATCGGCGATCGTTATCATCATGCTTACGACGTTTATCTTGTTCCCGTAAAGACGCTCCGGGTATCCCTGGACGTCGTACTTCATGTGGTGCTCGAACGAGGAGAGGGCCGCCAGCAGAGGGACATCCGGCGTCTCCAGCAATATCTCGGCGCCGTCGATAGGGTGGGATTTTATCTTCTCCGCCTCCTGGGCATTAAGCTTACCGGCCTTCTTTATGATGTGGGCCTCCATCACCAGTTTGCCGGTGTCGTGCAGAAGGGCCGCTATCCCTATATCGGCCAGGAGGTCTTCGCCGATGCCCAGGGCTTCAGCCTGTACCAGGGTGAATATGGCCACGTTTATGGAATGGACAAAGGTGCCCTCGTCGCGCTTCTTCAGCGATGACAGGATGAGGAACGAATGGACGTTCCTGAGCAGGTTGCCCACGATCTTCGTGACGACAAAACGCGCGGCCGCCATGTCGACGGGCCTGGACTCGCTTATGTCGGCCGATATCTTGCGTAAAAAACCGAGCCCCTGTTCGAAACTGGCATCCGCCTCCGCGTATCCGGTACCGCTATCCGCCGGAGGCGCAGGGCGCTCATCCGGCGCCCCTATGGTCCCTATTATGATGCCTGTTATGCCGCGCGATTCGAGCGCCTTCGCCGCTCCGCCGTCCTTCTCCGCCGCCCTGGCGTTCTCGGAGAGGAGGTCGAGGAAATCCGTCAATTCCGCCCTGGTGACACCTTTAAGGAAACTTATCTTCTCTATCTTCATCTTCTTCAGGCGGGAGATGAAGTTGCCTATATTCCTGCTTATCTCGTAAAACGGCTCCTTTTCGAAGGCTATCTCGTCGCCGATCACGCCTATCGTTATCTCGCTTCTTTCCGACAGGGCGTCGTTCAATTTCGAATAGAGGGCCGTGATGGAGTCCTTTGTGAGATTATGTTCCTTACCGTATATATTCCTTATCTGGATGGCGCTCATCAGCCCCCAGACGACCTTCTCCACAACGGCTTTGATATCTCTCGTGACCATTCAGGCCGCCTTCCCCTTTACCGTGCTGTCGGATTCCAGGACCAGGCGGCACATGCTCCTCACCGATTCGTTCGGATCATTTGCCGCTCTTTTCACATACTCTAGCGCCTCGGCTCTGCCTATCCTCCCCAGGCTTATCACGGCTTCCGCGCGCATGGTGTTCACTTTCCTTCTGTTAAAAAAAGGCCGGCGGGACAATATCCTGCCGAGGTAAGGCAGCGACTCCTGCACCTTGAAATCCCCGCACAGCGTTATCAGGTCCTGCAATAAGACATTTTTGAAAAAGCCCCTGTCCAGTATATCGAACAGCTTCTTTATCACCCCGCCGTCACCGGTCTTTACCAGCGCCTCCAGGACCTTCTTCTTTATATACGGATGTCTCTCTTTTTCAAAGAGCTCCAACGCGCCCTTTCTCTCCTCCGCGCTCTCCGGGCAGAACTCCTCCAGGGCAAGGAGCCGCATCCGGGCATCGGCATGCGTTATCAGCTTCTTCGCGACCGCGCTGAATCTGTCCTTATCCAGACCCCTCAGTATCCTGCAAAATTCGTTCAGTATATTGATCGGGGTGCCCGGCGGGGCCTTTTCTATACGCAGGACGATCTCCTCCGCCGTATTACCCCCCATCTTCGATAAGATGTAGCCCATCTTCTCCAGGCCGGACTGGTCCTGCGCTGCCGTGAAGGAGTCGAGCAGCGCCTCGACCGGCCGCTCTCCGGCCTTAATAAGGATATATGCTATATCATCGAGCGTCCTGTGGTCCGCCGCGGGGATGAACGATATGATCTTATCTGCCCTTACAAGGCCTTTTATGCGCGAAAGCATCTCTTTTACGGATGCGCCTATGGCTTCATTGCCTGTCTGCGACGGGCTCAGTTTCTCGGTGAAGAGCTCTAACATCTCCTTCATCACCCCGACATAGGCCGGGCCCGGTATCTCTTTGAAAGAATCCGCCAGTATGCCGCACATCTTCTTGAATTTCACCGGGTCGCTCTCAAGCCACAGTATATTGAGGAGAAGCCTGACCTTCTCTCTCCTCAGGTTCTCTTCCTTCAGGAACTCTTTATACTCGCCCACCAGCACGGAGTACCTCCCGGATGGGCCGGCGCCGCCGTCATCCCTGTCTATCAGGTTCCCTACGGCCAGGTTGTATATCCGGGAGATGAATTCGTTATCCGGATGCGTCTCAAAGAGCTCCTTGACCGAGACCTGAAGCCCGGAGAGCTCATTCTCCCCGAATAATTTCTTCTCGAATAATTTATCCGTGACCATTGACGCTATGCTGTCGGACCTGCCGGTGCCCGATACAAGCTTATTGAAGACCTTCACCATATTCTCGTTTATATTGTCGCCGCTCTGCATCAGCGAAGCTATGAAGTCCGCCACCATATCGTCCGAAAAACCTTTGAAGAGCGTATTGGAGAGGGCCGTTGGATCATCTTTGGAAGGATCACCCTTAAAGAGGCTGGCCACCAGGGCCGGGTCGAGGTTCAGTATGATATCCGACAGCTCTTTATTGGCGGCCTTCGCAGGGGCGCCGGGGTGTTTCTCGAAATATCTGCTCATGCCTGAAAATATATCCTTGATCTCTTCTGCGGTCGCCTTATCGTCAAGCCTCGTAAGCGCGGCCCTGTATATCTTATTCAATACGGAGGCGGCCCCTTTCGGGTCCTTCAGGAACGAATTTATGAATTCGGCCTTTGACTCCGGCAGGAGACCGGTCTTCAGGTCCTTCCCTATCCCGGAGAGCGACTGCCATATGGCCTTCTCATCCATGGCGGAAGATGCCCTGGCGCTCGTCAGGAGCGAACTGTAATCTATCTCCTTTATGGTCATATGGGCCACGGAACCGATGTTCTTCGCTATGCCCCCCTTCGAAGAGATCACCTTCGGGTCGTTCTTTATGAAACCGAAGAACTCCGAAAGCTCTTCTACGCTTATCCCCCTTGCAAAAGAGACGGCTATTATCCCTCTCTTGTGCATATAGCCGGCGACCTTGGCGTAAAAATCGCCGGTCACCTTTACGAATATGCCGTTCAGGAGGATGGCGTCCGGGGTGATGCCCAGATCTATCTTCTCTTCACCGGTAAGCCACATATCGAGCACGTCTTTGAAGAGCTTTACCGCGCCCTTGAACGTGGAATGCTCGGGCGGGTATAACGTGCTGTTAGTCAGGGCGGCGTTAAGGGAATTTATGAGCCGGCCGTACAGCCCGGTCTTCTCTTTTGATAGCTTTTCGTCCATAAGGCCCTTTGTCCTGATAACCGATCAGGTGACGGAAGAGGTGCCGGCGGCGACACCCTCAAACTGGCTGTTGTCCCCGTCCAGCATGAACGTACCGCCGGCCTGTCCGCTCGTCACCGGGTGGCCGTCGATAACCGGGGAAGCGTCCAGATCGACGATAGCGCTCCACCTGTTGCCCTGCTGGTTCCATGTCCCGTCTTTGAATGTTATCGACGCGGATGTCGGCGTCGTTTCGGTAAGGGTCACCGTCCACCCGGCCGATGGCTGCGCGCTCTGCTTGAACGTCCCGGAGATGATCCCCGCCCATATATAATCCGACGACCCGTTGCCGTATAACCGCGTATCCATATTAAATGTCGTGAACTGCTGGCTGCCGGCCGTCTTCGCCATGTTCTCTGCCGCGGATATCTGTGTGATGGGCACGTTGACGAAGGCGGCAAGCTGGGCCGCGTTGAACCCGAGGAACTCCTCCGAAAAATTTTTGTAGGCCACATACCATTCCCCGCCGCCCATCGCCTGCCACGTCATGTCCGGCGTAGCGGTCGGATCGGCTATGCCTACGACATCTCCGTCAAGGATATACCCGCCGGCGAACGTCTCATAATCGCCCGGCTCGCCCATCAGGGTGAAGAACACCCCCCTGAATTCACCCACCAGCTGGTTCGTCTTCTGGCCGGGGACAGGGTCCCTGTCGTCCCACAGGATCCCGTCCATCGTACCGAGCCATGAACAGTCATCGTACTGTTCCCCGCCTACGGCGAGCACCCAGTCATCTGATGTCGTCGAGGTGTAGGTGCCCTGGGCCTGGAGCTGCCATATCCCCCAATCGAGGTCTGGCAGATTGAATGTGACCCCGGATAGCCCCGTATCTGAGCCGGTGGCACCGCATGTTATGTCGCCGCCCGCGTCAAAGCTCCCGACACCCCTGCCGTAAACCGACTTTGTCACGAGAGAGGCGCCATTAAGGTCATAACCCGCCCCCAGGACCTCTCTCTGGTTAAATACGACATCGTCCGATTCCGCCAATAAACTGTTGAATGTCTTCAACACCGGCCAGTACTTACCTTCATATGTGAATGTCATCGTCCCGGCCCATCCTGACGGGTCGCGATAAAGGCATAGGGCCTTGCCTTTCAGGGTCGTCCTGTCGGCATCCGTGGATTTAGAGAGCGAGGCGCCGAGGAACCCCCTGTACTGGCCGTTATTGTCCGTTTTGCACTTGAAGTCATCGCTTACCCAGAAGGCATAAAGCTCCGGGATATAGACATTCCTTGCGACGCCGCCGGTCACCGATCCCTTACCGACCGTGATCCACTGATTGAAGACGCTTACCGAAAGCGAAAAACTCCCGTCCATACCGTTATACGGCAATTCCGGGCTGAAGATGACCGTTGAGCCGTCTACGGCGATCTTTCCCACCAGGCCCGCAAATGTCAGGCTCTCTATATAGGATACCCCGGGTATCGGGTGTGGCCTGTTTGCCTCCGTTATGGGTATGAGGGCCGGAGGCACCTGGAATGCGCCCGGACCGCCCTTCCCCTCCCCCTTTGCGTGGCCGCCGCCGTCCTTATTAAGCCCTATCGCGTGCTTCCCTCCTTCTCCGGTAGCCCCCGCATCGTTCGCGGGCGCCGTATACCCGTCGTGGACGACGCCGTAGTCGAAAGACGCATTGAGCGATGTCCTGGCCTCGTTCGATGTCATGGCCGGCGCGGCTACCGCGCCCGTATTCGACGATACGGTATTCTGCCCGGATCCGACGAACTGCGTATCGCCCGATATCGTATTTGTGACGATACCGCCTCCGCCTTCATAAAATGCCTGCGTGGCGGCAGGGCTTATAGTGAGGAACATCACGGTCCCTCTTACACCGCACATGGCGGTAGGCGTCTTTATGCGGAAGTTCGAGTTCTTGCCCAGTTTTTCGACAACGGCCTTTACCTTTCCCATATCGGATTCAAAAGTGTTGTCGAACTCGCCGGTCTTCGGGTCCCGCTTCAATGTAGCGAGGGCGATCCGGGAGCCGGGCTGGATATGGAGAAGATTGCCGTTGTCCAGGAGAAGCGTGGCCTTCCCGTCCTCCGAGGTCTCTATCCTGTCGCCTTCCCCCAGCGTCTCATCGGGTTTAGCGTAATGCCAGTCGGAGGCGCCTTTCTTTAATACGCGGACCCCGCCTACCAGCGTCGTAATGGAACAACTCATGGCCGCGGAGGTCTTCCCGATAGAGACCGCTTTTATGACGGTCGGCTTCGTATCCTTCTCGTGGAGCATGAACTCCGACTCCATATACGGGCGGGGAGCTTCCGGGGGCGCATCGAACGGCACCATGACCGCCTCGCCGTTCGCTATATCTTTCACCTGGCCGGGCAGCGCGACGTTACAGATCGACAGCCGCCCGTCCTTCACCAGGGCGCTCGTCCGTTCGGCCTGGTAGAGGACCAGGACCTGTGTCCCCTTGACGGCCCCTTTTGAGTTAGGGGTGGTTATCATAAAGGTGTCCGGGCGGCCTGTTTTGGAGACATCGGCCAGCACCTTGCCTCTGGCGATGTGTATCTCGGCATGCTCCCTTGCGCTGCCCGCAACTTTGAATTCTTTTATCTCCATGCGTGTATTAGGGGCTATCTTAACGGTGCTCCTGTCCGTGAATTCCAATTCGGCCTTGGAATGGCCTTTTGTGCGGACAGAGTCACCCTCGAATATCGGGAGTCCTTCCGCCAGGGACACCGCTTCGTTATCGGGCGAGCGTGTCACATCGACCCTCCCCTCCACCGCGGTGACCTTACCTATCGGAACGGCACCGGCCATGGCAACGCATGGCATGAGCAAAAACGCGCATAACGGCAGGATGCTTTTCATCTTCATTCCGGGTCACTCCTTAAGTTTTAAAATTTATACTTCATGCCCGCGCCGAAGACATTCCGGGTGTACTTGTAAACGCCGATACTGGCGTTATCGTCCGTGAACGTGTACGTCAACTGCACCTCGGCGTTCTTGAAGACCTCTATCGCGACGAGGTTCGATACCGTAATTATGTTGTCGGAACGCCTTTTGTCGTAAACGTTATTCTTCCTGAGATAATCCTGGTAAAAGTACTCGCATACGATATTCCATTTCACATTTTTCAATACGGGGATGACCGACATCATGGTGAGCTTGTTGCCCCAGTACCTCCAGTTCTCGCCTTTGGTGTCATCGCAGTTCATCGAATAACCTAAACTGAAGACGCCCTGGTTCTTGGCGAAGAAATGGTACCACCCGACAGAACATACATATTCGCTTGAGGTCCTGTTCTCATCCGCCGGGTCCGGCGGCCAGAGGAATATCTTGCGGTTGTAAAGGAACGAGAACTGGGCCATGTCGTTCCTGTCTATCATATAGTTGGTCAGATTGGATACGCTCGCGGTGGAGAGGTACCCCTTATCGTGCACCGATACATAGTTATAATGGGTCGGGAAGGTCACCGCCAGTTTGTCAAAGTAGAAAGAAGGGAGAAGCGTTATGTCGTGGCTCACCATGTCGTAGAAACCGAGGTCGGTCTGTTTGGCGTAATAGAAAGAGTAACCCGGTTTTATCGATACATTGTCGCCGAACCTGAAGTTATAATCGCCCTGGCAGGTATATACCTGCCGCCAGTCCGCCTGGTCCGATATGCCGCTCACGGTCGTCTCATCGTCCGGCATCAGGACGACATTGGTATCATATTGCGCCCCCGCCGTCGCATAACCGTGGAACGGCTTCGTCGCGTCTTCCACGCGCGATATGGTATCCATATACTCGTTGGCGAACGTCGCCAGGTCCGCCGTCGGCTGGGTCATGACGACGTCTTTGAATACTTCGTTCGCCTTGGAGAGCTGCTTCGCCTGTAGATAGGCCATACCCTTATAATACTTGACGGTCCCGACGAGCGATTCGTCCAGCTCCCCGGCCTTATCGAACGAGGCTATTGCGCCGTCGACATCTTTGTTCTCTTTGAGCAGTATGAGCCCTTTCATAAAAGCGATCTGCGCCGGGGCCACCCCCTCCGCCTCCGCCACGGCGACCCATTTCTTCGCATCTTCTATCTCATCCAGCTTATAGAGCAGGTCTATCAGTTCTGGGACGGCGTAATTTATCTTAGGACTAAGGGTAGCGGCTGCCTCAAGGTGGGGCCTGGCCTCCTTATACCTCTGCATCTGTTTCAATGTCAACCCCAGGTAGTAAGCGACCGTGGAGGAGCCGGGGTCTCCTGTCCTCAGTTCCTGTAACGGGATGAGCGCCTCATCGTAGTTCTCGTGGTCATAAAGCCATACGGCCCTGTCGAGCTTCCCGGCATCTCCCGGCCTTCCGTCTTCCGGGAAAACGGGTGGAACGATTGCTGACATATAGAGCACCGGAACAATACTCAGCATAATATAGAACGGCTTACAGCACCTCATTAATATAATATTACCCTATAATAGCGAAAAGTCAATATCGCGTTGGGAACGATAAATTTTTACGGATAGGCGCCTCTGGCGCCATGCCGCACTTCAGGGTCCTGTTCACGGCCTGAATTTTTTCGCCGTGCACTACCAATTTTGCATAGCAAAATTGGTGCCTACAGCCTGCCTATAGCCTTGAAGGCTGCGGTTTACGTCTCGCGAATTTGCAGGAATT
>JBAZKM010000008.1 GCA_041650805.1 Candidatus Omnitrophota bacterium
AAAAGGCTCGGTCGCGTCATACTAAAATTTCCTCTGTGAAATTTTAGTATTTTAATAGCCTATAGATTATCCCAAATTTTTCCTTTATAAAAATTTGGGGTCACCCGTAAAAATTTCCGCCCGCTCCACCCCTCTATTTCCTCATTGACTCCTCTCTCAACGGTGCTATAATCATCTCTGAGAGGCGCACCATGGCAGTAGATCATTACAGATAAATGATGGTAAGGCATTGGCAACCACCGGTGCCTTTTTTATTGGAGAACTAAAACATTTTAAAAATAGGGGTCAGACCCCTTTTGGGGACAGGTCTGGGATTGGCTGAGGGACAGATCCAGGATGCCCACGAGAACCGTCCCCAAAAACATACAAAGTGCCACCCTATCCGATTCTAGGGTTTCCCCAACTAGGATGGCACCGAAATAGCAGAAACAAAACGATAAGGTAAAACTTCCCGAGGTGCAAGATGATTTGGATAGTCAAGAATATTGATTTGCTTCTCAACATAATAGGCACTTTTTGTATTGCTTTTTCATTTGGCAGAAATCTTGAAGGTGCATATCAGGAAAGAGTAAGGCTGATAAATAAAAAGCCGATAAAAGTTTATCTCGCCTCATTCTTGCACCCATTGTTATTTAAGATAGGTTGTGGGTTTTTAATATTCGGATTCATAATTACCGCTATTAGACGATAATAGATATTAAAAAATAAAACTAAAAGGAGATGGCATTACAGAACTAAATGTTTGGGGACGGTTCGAGAGGCAATCTCAGAAGTGTCCCTCATCTACGATAAAAGGTGCCATCCCACAAAGTGCCACCCTATCCGATTCTAGGGTGTCCCCAACTAGGATGGCACCAAAAGGAATAGGATGCCCACGAGAACCGTCCCCAAAAACACAAAAAGAACAGAAGTCAGTAAATAACTTTTACATTACCCGATGAGAGCACGGACGGCTTAAATTATAGAGGAGATTACATGAAAAAAATAGTTATATTTTTTATTTTGGGCTGTTTGTTATTTACAATAAGCGTTTATAGTGCCGATGAATTATCCCCCGCACAAATTATGGAACAATACGGAAACTCAGTAGTCCTAATAGCAACTGTGAAAGATAATAAAGAAGTAGGGCTAGGAAGTGGCTTCATAGTTAAGAGTGATGGAGTTATAGTAACAAATTATCATGTTATAGAGGGCGCCTACCCCGCAATGGTGAAACTCAAGAACGGTGACGTATTTGATGATATTTCGGTAATAGACTATAACGCTCGACAGGATGTTGCTGTTATTAGGATAAAGGGCTTTGATTTACCTACGGTGAATTTAGGCAATTCGAATAATACTAAAGTTGGCGAAAAGATAGTTGTCATAGGTAACCCCCATGGACTAGAAAATTCAATATCAGATGGTTTATTATCACAAATAAGAGATACGGGGGAGGGGTATAAACTCCATCAAATAAGTGCCCCAATATCTGCTGGAAGTAGCGGTAGTCCTGTATTTAATTTGAGCGGAGAAGTTATTGGTATAGCAACCATGTCAGACACTCTTGGACAGAACTTAAATTTTTCTGTTCCAATTAATTACGCCAGGGGCATGATAAATAGTCCAATTAAGTGCACATTAAAAGAATTTGCAGGCCTTGAAAAAGATAAATCTATGCTATCAGAATTAAAGAAATCTGAACAGGTAGACAATAAGAAGGTATTAGAAAAGACCAACAATGCAATCAGTATGTTATTTGCATCGTGGGAAAATAGCGTTGAAGGTTTAGAAAAAACCGGCGAGCCTCATAAGTATAAATTCAAAAATGACAAATTTGCTATTAATCCCGATATTTATACTGCAAATCAAGTACTCAAAACTGCGTATAAAGACTTGAATGAGATTAGTACATCTGATACAGAATTGCAAAAATTAAAGGAAGGAGTAATTAACTCTATAAGCGAAGCTCTGGAATCCTCGAATAAATTAATAGCAGCGCTTGAAAATAAGTCTCCCAACGCATTCGGTGTATATTTCCCTTCTCCCGATTGGGCTAAAGCGAAATCGGCAAGCGATGAAATGGGAATATGCGTCCGAAGGTTTGACAAAGATTTTGTTACAACATTTATGGAAAAGATCAAGAAAGACAACCCAAAAATAGAGGCATCGGTGCTTCCTCTTTTTATCTTAATATACCAAAATAGAGAAAGAAATCCGGAAGACCTTGCAGACGAAAACAAAAAATTTGGCCATCTTGGATTGATTTTTAGATTTTCAACACGTCGTCCAATTGTTTTGGATGTACAAAAAGGCAAAGCAGCAGATAAGGCCGGCATTGAAAAAAATGATATATTATTAGGGGTAGCTGATGGGGTTGATTTCAAAACTCAAATGGACTACACAGAATTTCAGAAAAAAACAAAGGCAGGAGAAAAATATACATTCAAAATTGAAAGAAAGGGCGAAGTTTTGACAAAAACAGTCAAGCTATTCTAATCAGTAAGGAAAATAGGAACGGCGACCGTTTTTGAGGCAGAAGAGATGGTAGCTGTCCCTATTTTCCTATTCTTAAAAAATAGGAACACGGCCGATTTATTTAGAAGATAGGGATGTGTCCTTATTTTCTAAAGAACGGACCGATTAGTATGAACAAAATTGGAAAGGATAAATGGATACGCATACTCTTTTAATCAGTTTGCTCGTAGCAATAACAACGGCATTCATAACGGCATTATTAAATAACTATTATTGGAAAAGGCAATTAAAAGATGCGGAAAGGTCAGAGTATCGAAAATTCTATCATAAACGAAAATTAGAAACGTATGAAACGCTTTTATATAAAGCGATGGACACACGAGAAACTGTTCACGAATTTGTATTTGCATTAAACAAGGATATAAAGGCAGTTCAACCAGCTAAGCTATCCGAAAAATTTATAGATATCCTTAACTATCTTTTACAGAGAAGCCTATATATAAGCTCTGACATTTTAAGAATAACTAAGCCATTGTTTAGAAAGACACCTGATAACGTTGCAAAAGACCCCAACGGCTTTTTTGATGAGTACCATGCTGGTATCGCAGCATTAGCAGATGGGATGAGGCAAGAGTTAGGAATCCAGGAATTGCTTCACGGGAAAGAGATGGAGGATATTCTCCATGCTCGTCGTTTATTAAAAACAGAAATCAAACCCCTTTAACAATTCTAACCTGGTTAGAATTGCCAGGTTAGAAATATCATCCACCCTCCCCTAGAAAGAAATCCGTAAAAAGGTGTCTGGCCCCTCTTTGTAAAATTTTTTAGTATGACGCGACCGAGCCTTTTGGAGTATTAGGGCACTACGGCGCCTAGGATCCACGATCTGTCATTGATACGCCTCGAGAGCGTTGAATGCCCTATAGAAACAAAAGGCGAGGGAGCGGCAGCCTGCCCTCCGAAGCAAAAGATCTCTGAATGGCAGAAGCTGCAAAGGAGGGGACCCGTAAAAATTTTACGTCGTTACATTCATACTGCCAGTGCGGTAGCCCTCGAGGTCGAGGGTGACGTATTTGAATCCGAGGGATTTGAGGTCGCGGACGAGACGATGGCGGATATTCGCGCTCAGGACCTTCCTGAAGTCATCCGGATAGAATTCGAGGCGGACTGTCTCTTTATGCAGCCGCGCCCTCACCTGCCTGAAACCGAGCCGCTTCAAGGATGCCTCTGCCCTGTCTATCCTGGCAAGGTCCTGCTTCGAGATGTTCATATTGAACGGCACGCGCGATGCGAGGCATGCGAATGACGGCTTGTCCCATGTGGGAAGCTTCAGACGCTTCGAGAGTCGCCGGATATCGTCCTTGGTCAGTTTCGCCGCGAGGAGCGGACTCTTCACACCGAGCTCTTTGGCGGCCCTCCGCCCGTACCGAACGTCCTTGAGGTCGTCGTAATTCGTCCCATCTATCACGAAGCTCATGCCATATTTGGACTTCAGCGAATCGAGCTTCCTGAAGAGCTCCCTTTTGCAGTAGTAGCAACGGTTGACCGGGTTCTTCCTGAAGTTCTTTATCCCGAGTTCTCTCGTATATATCGTAAGGTGGCGCGCACCGATCTTCTTCACGAGCCGCCTCGCCTCTTTATATTCCGATAGCGGATATGTCTCGGACCGTGCCGTAACGGCGAGCACGTTCCGCTTCCCGAGCGCATCGACCGCAACCTTGAGCAAGAACGTACTATCGAGTCCTCCGGAGTATGCGACGACAACGCTCTTCAGCTTTTTCAATATTCTTTTTAACTGTGGACTGTGGACCGTGGACCGTGGACTCATCCTATATTCCTTCCCTTATCCATCCTCCGCCGAGGACGACGTCGCGCTCGTAGAATACGACCGCCTGGCCCGGCGTCGGCGCCTCCTGCGGTTCGTCGAAATCGACCCTCACCAGGTCCACGCCTATCGGGGTAACGACCGCGGGTGCCTTCTTGTGATTGTACCGTATCTTCGCCTTCACCTTGAGCGGCTTATCTATGCCGCTTATGGCGACCCAATTCAGGCGATGCGCTATCAGGCCGCGCTTCAGGACGTCCTTCTTCGTCCCGACGATGATGCGATTATTCCCTATATCGATCCCCGTGACATACAAGGGTTCACTATACGCTATGCCCATCCCCCTACGCTGGCCTATCGTATAGAACGGTATCCCTTTATGCCGGCCGAGGACCTTGCCGTCTTTATCTACGATATCACCTTCGCCAAACGCGACACCCGTCTTCTTCCTGATGTAGTCGCCGTAATGGGCGTCCTGCACGAAACATATGTCCTGGCTCTCGACGGCATCATATGCCTTCAACCGTAACCTCTTTGCAAGCACGCGCGTCTTATCTTTGGTGAGATCTCCGAGCGGGAAGAGCGCGTGCGCCAGCTGGTCCTGCGAGAGACCGAAGAGTACATACGATTGGTCCTTCGCCTTATCTCTGCCCTCTTTTATCACGAACCTCTTCCGCTTCCTGTCGAACGGCGCCTTGACATAATGGCCCGTCGCTATGAGGTCCGCGCCGAGAGCCCTTGCCTTCTCGCGGAGGAGCGTGAACTTTATCTTATCGTTACAGATGACGCATGGATTCGGCGTCGAACCCCTGAGGTACTCTTCGCAGAAATAGTCGATGACGTCCCTCTTGAACTCCGCGCTTAAGTCGAGGACATAATAAGGTATCTTGAGGTCCCCGGCTACCGCGCGCGCCCTGGTGATCGCCTCGAGGTTACAGCAGGACCGGCCTACGCTCGATCCGCACTCCTCCTTCGGCCACATCTTGAACGTGACGCCGATGACGCCGTACCCGGAGCGCTTGAGGAGCGCCGCGGCGAGCGACGAATCGACGCCGCCGGACATGGCAACGGCTACTTTTTCGGATCGAGGTATCATCTCAGGGCGGCAAGTATCTTATCTATATCGATATACTTCTCGACCATCTTTATTATGATGTCGATCTTGGAGATGTCCTGCGGTTTCAGCTTCACTACGAGGGAATGGACGCGGGAGGCGATCGAATATGTATCTTCTTTCGTGATGAGGACGGGTATGCCGGACCTCTCCAGGGCCTTCATCGAACCGCGGTTGGGAAGTATCCCTCCGCTCAATATGACCCCGGAGACCCTGTACCTCTTCTTGAGCTTGCCGGCATTTATCTCGCAGGCCGCCTTTATCATATCGTCCCTGTCGCCGGGGATTATCATGAGGCAGTTATCCTCCAGGAACTCCAGCGCGTCCTTTACGTTCATGGCGCCGATCAGCACCTTTTCGGCGGGCCTGTCCAGGTCGTGCCCCTTGTACAGGGCCTCGATCTTCAGTTCCTCCATTATCTCGCGCATGGTGGGTATGTCGAGGACCTTCTGGTACGGCAGGACGCCGCAGACGTTGAGGTCTTTCTGCTCCAGCCCCATGCGGACCAGGCGCGAGATCCTCTCATATTTTTCGGGGAGCACCTTATTCACTATGACGCCGGCCAGCTTCACTCCTTCCTTGTCCAGGAGCGCCTTATTGAGGCAGACCTCGTCGATCGGCTTGCCGACGCCGCCGGACGATATCAGAAGGACGCTGGTGTCGAGGAGCTTTGCCACGGTCGCGTTGGAAAGGCCGAAGACCGAACCCACGCCCGCATGGCCGGTCCCTTCTATTATCACAAGGTCGTTATCCTTGGCGACCTGTTCATAGGACGCCTTTATGAGTTTCGCGTAGTCCTCGTCGGCGCCTTTCTGTATATAGCGTTCGGTGAAGCCCTTCTCTATGGCTACGGGCGACATGTCCTTGATGTTGCACTTTATGCCGAAGACCTCCTCGATGAGGACGGAATCCTCGTCGACCTTATAGCCCTGCTCCATGAGATAGCGCTGGCCGATCGGCTTTATGAATCCGATCCGGTCAAAACGTTTCTTGAGGGCCGCGATGAGGCCGAGCGATACGGTCGTCTTGCCGTCATTCTGCATCGTCGCCGCTACGAATATTTTCTTTGCCATTTTACTCCGGATAAAATTTTATATCAGCCGACCATCCCTGAATGCCTTGATGTAGCCGGCGCAGTACTCGTCGGTGCCGAGGAGCGCCTCGGAGGCGCGCAGGACGGAGATCACGTTCCTGTCGAGAGGGTCCATGATCGCCGCGTCAAGGCCGGCGTGGATCGCCATCGCGAGGAATGCCGCGTTTATCAGGCTGCGGTCCGGCAGGCCGAACGAGACGTTCGACAGCCCGCATACCGTCTTCACCCCACCGAGGCCCTTTATCATAGGGATCGACTTAAGGAACTCGGATGCCTGCTTCGGCTCAGTCGCTATGGGCCGTATGAGCGGGTCGAAATAGAGGTCTTCCGGATCCATGCCTTCTTTGACCGCCCGCGCCAGGATATCCTTCGCGATCATCAACCTCTCTTCTGCCGTCTCCGGCATACCCTTATCGTTCATCGTCAACGCGACAAGCTTCGCCTTACGCTTAACGGCAAGAGGCAATATATGCCTGATCCTCTCCTCCTCGCCGCTTATCGAGTTGAGCATGATACGGCCTTTTCCCTTATAAGCCGTCAGGGCTTTATCGATAGCAAGGTGGTTGGGGCTGTCGATACAGATACTCGCGTCCCTGAACCCGCCCTGGATGACGTTCATCACCCAATCCATATCCGCAAGCTCATCGCCGCTCCCCATCGCGCAGTTTATGTCTATGAGGTCGGCCCCCGCGTCAAGCTGCTCCTTCGCCGCTTTCAGGATGGCGGGCGCGTCATGCGAGGTGATGAGAGCCTGGACGCTCCTCCGCGTGGAATTTATCCTCTCGCCTATTATCAGCATCGGCCCCTCTTCAGCTATTTAGTGACGGATTTTTCGTAACTGGCTTCCAGCGACTTCACTATATTCGTCAGCGTATCGTTCACCGGCGTCTGTATCCCGAGCGCCTTCCCCTGCCTGACGATCGCGCCGTTTATAAAATCGATCTCCGTCCGCTTTTTATTCAGGACGTCCTGGAGCATGCTCGATATATTGTTCGCCGTCGCCTTGCAGACCGACTCGACCTTCTGGATGGGGTCGTCGTAGGCCAGTTTTATCCTCTTGCGTTTGACTATCCTCATCGCCTCCTGGACCGATGCGCGCAGGAGCTCGCGCGTCTCTTCATGCTCGACCAGCTGCCCGTTATGAAGACGCGTTATGGCGGTGAGCGCGTTTATGCCGACGTTCACTATGAGCTTGCCCCATATGACGGAATCTATATCTTTCGATACCCTCGTCTCGAAGCCGGCCTTTGCCAGGAGATTAGCTATGTCTCTCAACGGGCCCGAGAGCCGCCCGTCGGGTCTGCCTATCACCGTCTCCCCTTTTCCGGCATGCCGCACATTCCCCACATCGAGGAGCGTTGCGCCATGGTTGGTTATGCCCGCGATCACCCGTTCCGGCCCGAATTGGTCGTTCAGTATCTGCACGTTGCCTATGCCGTTCTGCAGGCTCAGGACATGCGTGGAGTCCGACACGAGCTCCTTTATCCCCTTGCATGCCTCCTCGGTGGAGTAACTCTTCACCGATATGATGACGAGGTCGCACGGCCCGACGTCTTTCGGGTCTGCCGTAGCGTTCAACTTCACCGCGGGAGAGCCGGCGGCGCCTTCTATCCTGATCCCGCCGTCGCTTATCCTCTTGGCCCGCTCCCTGGAATAGTCGATAAGCCAGACATCCTCTTTGGTCCGGTGTTTGATGAACCCCGCAACGAGACACCCCAGCGCTCCCGGTCCGACGATCGCGATCTTCATCTTTTCTTCCCCAGCATCTTCAGCTCTTCCTCTTTTATGACGAAACTGTGCGCTTCGTCCGGGAACTTCCCGCCCTCCACCTCTTCCTTATATTGTTTCACGCCGTCCCCTATGAGAGACGACAGCTTGACGTACTGTTTGACGAACTTCGGCACGAACCTGTCGAAGAGGCCCACCATGTCGTTCGTGACGAGGACCTGGCCGTCGCAGTACGGCCCCGCGCCGATGCCTATGGTCGCTATGCGCAGCTCTTTCGTTATCAGGCGGGCGACCTTGTCCGGCACGCATTCGAGGACTATGCCGAAACACCCCGCCTTCTCCAGCTTCAGCGCCTGGTCGAGGATCTTCTTCGCCGACTCGGCCGACTTGCCCTGCACCCTGTAGCCGCCCAGCTTCGAGATGCTCTGCGGGGTCAACCCGAGATGGCCCAGGACCGGGATACCCGCGTCGACTATCGCCGCCGTCGCCTCGAAGACCTCGTCCCCGCCTTCGAGCTTCACGGCGTCGCAGCCCGCCTCTTTCATGAACCGCCCGGCGTTGCGTACCGCCTCCTCTTTGGATACCTGGTACGACATGAAGGGCATGTCGCCTATAAGGAACGCGTATTTGGTCCCCCTGCGCACCGCCTTCGCGTGATGTATCATCTCGTCCATAGTCACGGGCACAGTCGATTCGTATCCGAGCACCACCATGCCGAGGGAATCACCCACCAGTATCGAGTCGATCCCCGCGCCGTCCACTATCCGCGCCATGGGATAGTCATAAGCGGTGAGCATGGTGATCTTTCTGCCCGAACGCTTCTTCTCATAAAAGTCCGTTATCATGAATTTCTTCCGTTCCATCATTTCCTCCAGTTCATTTTTTCCTGTATGCGTCCAGGAACGAATCGCAATATATGTTCTTGTTCAGCACCAGTTCCGCCGATATCATGGCGTCCATAAGGTCCCTGTCGAGCGGGTCCAGGATCGCCGAGGTGAGGCCGTTCGCGACCGCCATCACCAGAAATGTCCTGTTTATCAGCGAGCGCGCCTTCGTCCCCTGCGAGACGTTCGAGAGCCCCACCACCGTCTGAGGCGCCGGATCGCTCAAGAGCCGGAACTCCCGGATCGACTCAAGCACCTCTTTCCCCTGGGTCTGCGCGACATTGACCGGCAGGACTATCGGGTCGAGGAATAGGTCTTCGGCGGCTATCCCGCACTCCATCGCCTTTGCGACGATCTTCACGGCAAGCTCCAGCCGTTTATCCTTGTTATTAGGCACGCCGCCCTTATCCATGGTGAGGCCTATGACCTGCGCGTTATACTTTGCGGCGAGGCCGAAGACCCTGTCCATCTTATCATCGTCCGCGCTCGTCGAGTTTATTATAGCGCGGCGCCCGGCCAGCTTAAGCCCCTCCTCCACCACATCCGCCTTTGTCGAATCTATCGAAAGGGCCGCATCGGTGACTGCCCGGATCGAATCGATCAGCCACTTCATGTCGTCCTTCGGATTTTTCGAATACGGTCCGGTATTGACGTCGAGGACGCTCGCGCCCGCCTTCACCTGGTCGGCGGCAAGGTGCTGTATGACGTCCACCTCCCGGTTCGCCACCGCCTTCCCGACATCCTTATACATGCCGTTTATGAGCTCACCTATCACTATCATAAAAACTCCTTCTTGGCTATCAGCTTTCAGCTGTCAGCTATCAGCAAAAGATCAAAAGCTGAAAGCTTTATTTCCGCATTGCACGATCTATATACTTGATCACCGACTTTGCCGCCGCCGGATGGCGCATCACTATGATCTCCCCTCCTGCCTGGAGCATGGCCACAGAAGTGGCGATCTCCCAGTTCACGCCCTGTCCCTCACCGGACTCTTTCGCCTCCTTGGTCCGCCATACCTCCTGCCCGGCAAAGAGTATGAACGGCATCGAAAGCATCGCATCCCCCATGAAAGCGGCGAGGCGAGCCCGCTCCATTATCGAGTATACATACTCCATACCGTAACCGAGGGAGGCCGTAGTCGGGTGCATCACTATCCTCCCGGGGTCGAAACCCATATCGCTTATCAGGATATTCACCTGCTTGGCTATATTCACGTCGATCGGCGATTCCGCTATTATGGAATGGCCGTCCGCCAGGCACGTGGCGGCCAGCGTCTTATAATTGTTCTGCGTGGCGATCCCAAGGAGAGAGTTCCCGCCCTTGAGCGCCTGGCTTATCTTCGGCATCGTCTCGCTGTCCTTTGATTCATCCCCCGAGCCGACCACTATCAGCGGGACCTTCACTTCCTTCGCTATCCTCCCGATAAGCGCCCCGGCAGAGTCGGGTGACTTTCCGCCGTAATCGGGATGCGTGCCCTGAAGACGCACGCAGAGCGCCTTCGCGCCGGTTTCGGAGAGCATAAAACGCGCCCACTCCACCGGGTCCCCGGATACGCCCTTGACGGCCCCGGCCAGGTGGTCAGGCCAGTCCGCCGGTTCGCAGTCGAGTATCTCCGGCACGACGACCGGCGCATTCGGCATCCCGCCTTCGGAAAAAAGGAACGGGAGCGTAGTTTCGCCGCCTACCTGCAACCTGGCCGCTGCGCCGATCTCTACCGTATTGATCGACCCGGCTATCTTCTCTTTCGCGATCTCTATTCCCATGAGTCACTCCGTATTATTTTAATACCTCTCTCACTATATCCTCCACGGCGCTTTTGACCTTTTTGTCCTCAAGACACGACACGGCCCGCCCCTCAAGGCTCAAGCGTTTCAGCTCGCCGCTGTACGGGACCGTGCCTGCAAGCGCCAGGGCCGTCTTCTTCACTTCGGCATCGACCTTCTCCGCCGCATCGGCGACCTTATTCAGGACGAGAAAAGACCCGCCTATCTTTATATCCAGTTCACGCGCAAGGCCGTGGATCCTGCCGGCGGAACGGACGCCGACGACGGAATGGTCGCTCACAAGGACGAGCTTGTCTATCGTCCGTGTCGTGCGCCGCGAGATATGCTCCATGCCGGCCGCGTTATCTATTACGACGAAATCGTAATTTTTGGTTATTCTGCCTATCATCTCCCGGAGGAGATTGTTCACGTAACAATAGCACCCCGGCCCTTCCGGCCTGCCCATGACGAGGAGATCGTAACCCTTCTCCTCACCAAGCGCCTCCTGGACCTTCATCTCTATGAACCGTTCCTTGGTCACGCCCTGTGGGATGCTCTCCATATTTTTGGCGATCTCTTCGACCACCCCGACTATCGTCTCGGGGTCCTCCACTCCCAGCGCCTCGTGGAGGGTCGAGTTAGGGTCCGCGTCGACCGCCAGCACGCTCCCCGCCTTTTTACCCGCCAGATGCCCTATGATCAGGGCGGACAACGTCGTCTTCCCGGTCCCGCCTTTTCCGTTAAGCGCTATTATCGTGCCGATGGGAACCTCCGGATATCCGTGTGCGGAAAGAAGAGCGCCGCTATGTACTCGTCCATGTAACCGGGCTCGGAACTGAGGTCGAGGTAGGTGATACCCCCGGATATCTCTTTCGTCCTGGAAAAGGCCTCCTGCGACAGGAGCGACATGCGCGCGCCGGCAAGCGACGAATTTCCGATGAACTCGTATCTCTTACGGTCGATGTCGGGAAGGAGCCCTATGGAGACGGCGCAGTCTATCCCTATATAATTCCCGAACCCGCCCGCTATATATATCTTCTCGATATCCGCCAGCGTCTTACCGACTTTGTTAAGGAGGGTCACTATGGCGCTGTAGATCGCTCCCTTGGCCCGCTTCAGGTTCTCGATATCGTCCTCATTGACGACTATATCGCCTGCGGCGCGGTCCTCGCCCTTCGCCCTGATGAGGAACTCGCTGCCGGCCTTCCCTTCTCTTACCGCTTTCGGGGCGGCGTCTTTATTAAGCTTGCCGTCCTTGCCCATGATCCCGCTCTTCAGCATCTGGTCGAGAAGGTCGATGTAGCCGGAACCGCATATCCCCCTGGCCGCTCCGCCGCCGACGGTCTCGATCTCAATGCCGAGGTCCTTGCCTATCTTCACCTTTTCGACGGCCCCCTTCACCGCCTTCATCCCGCAGGTCAGGCCGCTCCCCTCAAAGGCAGGGCCGGCGCTCGCCGCGCAGGCCATCATCCATTCGTCGTTGCCCAGCACTATCTCTCCGTTCGTGCCTATATCGACGAGGAGCGTAAGGGCCTTCGCCTCAAAGAGCCCGGACGAAAGGACCCCCGCGACCGTATCGCCGCCGATATAGGTGCTCACCCCCGGCAAAGAGAATATGTTCCCTTTGGGGTTTATCTCGACACCCGCCTCGGATGAGCTCATCACCGGGAACGATGTCATCGTCGGGACATAAGGTTCTTTGCGTATATTGGCCGGGTCCACCTTGAAGAGGAGATGCATCATAGTCGTATTGCCCGCGAATACCGCCGCATATATGTCCGTCAGGCGGATAGAGCACGCCTCGGCCAGCTCTTCCACTATCTCGTTTATGTTATCGAGGACCGCCTCATTAAGCTCCTCAAGCCCCTTCGGCTCGGAGCCGTAGATTATCCTCGTTATGACGTCGCCCCCGAACCGCGCCTGCCTGTTATATGAGATGCGGGTCCCTCGTACTTCTCCCGTATTCAGGTCTATGAGCTGTCCCGTGACCGTAGTCGTCCCTATATCGAACGCGAAGGCAAAACCGGCCGCCGTCGTGTCCCCCGGTTCTATCGCCAGTATCTCGGTGGCGCCTTCCCTGTGGCTGACGGCTACCGTCACCCTGAAGTCGCTGTCCCGCAGGAGGTCGCTCAGATGCTTTACGTTGGCGAGCTTCGTCATCACAAAAGGCCCCGCCGACCTCGCTTCCACCGCGCGGTATATCCTGTCCAGGTCGCTAAGGTTGTCGTCAATAGTCGGTTTCGGTATCTCGGTATATATCTTACGAACGAGCGGCAGCCGGGCGTAAACATTTTCCCTCTTCGTTATGACGCCTTTGGGGAACTCCTCCGCCTTTTCGCGCCTCTTTTCGAACCTCTCCTGCATATCGAGCGACCCTGCAGGAACCATGACCTCCGCGTCGCTCTCGACTATCGATTCACAGGCAAGGACCATACCCTTCTTACGGTCGGCCTCGCTTATAAGCCGCGAAGAGGAGCTCTTCACCGTGCCCTTCTTTACAATGATCTTGCATTTGCCGCACAGTCCCTCTCCCCCGCAGCTGGAGTTGAGTATGACGCCCGCCCTGAAAGCGGCCGTCAGGAGGTCCGTCCCGCCCGCCACGCGGACCGTCTTATCTCCCGGTTTGAACTTTACGGTGAATTCGCTCATCTTCAGCTTTCGGCTACCTGGTTATCTTAAGTATCTTATATTTCAGAATGCCTGCCGGGACCTTTATCTCGACGATCTCCTTTACCTTATGGCCCATCAGGGCCGCCCCCACCGGTGAGGTGATCGATATCTTGTTCTCGGCGATGTCGGCCTCCTCCTCAGATACGAGGTAATAGGACATCTCCTCGCCCGAATCCATATCTTTCAATGTGAGCGTAGCGCCTATATTCGCCTCATCCACGCTCATCTCCGTATTCTCTATGATCGTGGCATTGGCCAGCGTCGTCTCTAGCTCCGCTATCCGCTTCTCTATGTGCCCCTGCTCTTCCTTGGCGGCGTGGTATTCCGCGTTCTCGCTCAGGTCGCCCAGTTCGCGCGCCTTTCCTATGGCCTTCGACACGTCGCGCCTCTTCGTCTTCTTGAGGTGCTCAAGCTCCTTCGTCAGGTCCTGATACCCCTTCTGCGTAAGATATACCTTTTTCATCGTACCCTCATTTCCATCCTTTTAAGAATGCCGGTATCCCGGAGGCCTCCCGCGGACCCACCTGGACATTCCATCCCGAAAGCTCTTCCAGCTTCGAGCTCAATACGGCGACATACCCCGGCAGGACGATCCTTTTATGCGAAACCATCTGCCCGATGCCGGACTTTGCGATAGTATCGGTGATCCTCTCCGCGGTGAACTTCTCCGCCGCCCATGCGGTCAGGACGGACATCCCCTCGGCGTCACAGCAGATGACATACGACGGGACCTTGCTCGACTCCACCTCGCCGGCCACCGTGAAGTAAGTGATCGAGAAGTTGGTCGTGACCAGGACCGGCGAATGCGTTGAGACCTTGCCTATTTCATATATGCGCGGCTCCACCTGCACGGGCTTCTGCGGATCGGTGTAAATATCCTGCCGCGCCACCAGAAGCGGGAAGACGAACTCTTTCTCTATATTCTTCACTATGACGATGCCTGCATACTTGAGAATGTACGATACCGCCTCGGCCAGTTCCTGGTCCTGTCCGGAAGAACCGGTGAATGCCATGACCGGGTAACCGAGCGGACGGAAATTTTTCTTCAGCGCGGTCCTCCGGATCAGCGTAAAGTCCTGTATCGTATCCGAGAGCCCCTTGCCCTTTATATTGATCACTATCTCGTCTACACCGCTCTTCCTGACCCTGTCGGTGAGAGCCGCCGCCTCTTCGACGCTTCCGGCGCTTATGGCAAGGGCCGCCCTGTAGTTCTTGGCTATAGTCGCCGCCTTCTCGAGGGTCGCGTCATCGTCCCATATCACGAGCGGACGGATGGGCCCACACAGCTTCAAGGCCTCCTCAAGCACGACCGCATCGTCCGTATATAACGCTATGGCAAGACGTGAGGCGGACATGGCCTTCTTCAGCAGGCCGAGGAACGGGTCTCTCTTACCGGATGAATTTTTAAGGCAGATGATCTCCGGCTTCAATACCTGGCCTACGCGTTCGAACCTTAGGCCCTCTATCTTCCCGAGACGTTCGTCTATAGCAGTGGCGGGAAGGGTATCTTCCATAAGGAAGCCGACCGCGCCCGGATGATAGAACTTCTGCTCGTGACGATACATCACCGTCTCGTTCCCTATCTCTGTCTTCGCCTCTCCCGCCCCGATCGTGACCAGCTTCACCGGCGGCTGGCTGGCCGACTCAAGCGCCTCCCTGGCCTGGGCGGTCACATGCGGACACTTGTCGAGCGAGACCTTCTTCTGCGCAAGCGCCATCGCGAACGCAAGGCACGTAGCGAACCCGCACTCCTTGCAGTTCGTCTTAGGCAGCAATTTGTAGATATCGAGTCCTGATAACGCCATGTATTCTCCTCGTGAGTTATACCAAAGGCGGCATGCCCAATGCCGGGTGTTTTACCTTCTCCAGGTATTCCACAAGCGCAGCCGCGTCGGTGGCCACCGTCTCGTCGGCGATCTTGCCGAAAAGGTCCGGCTCGCCTATCTCGGCGCACCGCTTCTTCAGCTTATCCGAAAGCGCCTCCTTGAGCTCCTTCGGCATCCAGACGACCCGCTTAAGCCCGCCTTCGGCAGATATGAACTTTTTGCTCGTTATATATAGACGCCCTACACCCAGGAAACCGGGCGTCTGCGCGCCGCCGCCGACGGAACTTGCCAGCGTCGTGAACTTCATCCCGGCCGGCGTCTCGCCCGCGTATTCCCTGTTCACCACCATGACACCGTTCGCCTCCGGCACTATCGCCACTATGCACTCGAAGCAGCCGCATGAAGTCATAGGCGAATCCATGATCGAGTATATCGACATCACGGACGTCTTCTGGTGCGACTTATCCTTAACAAAATCGTTCACGCCGTGCCAGACGCCTTTTGGCGCGTCGAGCACCTTCCCCTTCTTGATCGGCTGGTTGCCGCCGGTGGGCGTTATCTCGTGCGCCGCCCTTGCGTCAAGCCATGAATATGCCCCGCACAGGCCCAGGCGCTCGGGGCTCACGACGCAGACATGGTCGGGGGCGAAACTCTGGCACAGCGTACAGCTGTAGAACGTGTCGACCGATTCGTCCGTCATGCCGGACAGCCGCTCATCGCGTGAGGCGAACGCCTTCCGCGCCTCGGGCAGCATCCTGTCGACGTCTTTCTTATCCGTATAGAGCGTCACCTGCACCTTGTCCACTATCGCGCCGTATTCATCGTGGAGCTTTGCGACCAGGATATCGCCGAAATGGCGTATATTGAATCCCGCCTTCCTGGCGTCTTTGGATATCCTCACCCAGTTCATGTCCCTCTGCCCCATATGGAATATCCCCATCGCGTAATTCAGGAATTTGTGTATCTGCCGTTCCAGTATCGGCTCAAAGTCCATGTTCATCTTCCGTCCGGCGACCTCCACGAATATCCCGAGCGGGTAACTGCCGCCCTCCGTCATCGCATCCGCCTCCGGGCCGACGACCTTTATCGCCCCGTCTTCGATCTCGTCCATCTTCTTCATCTTAAGATATTCGAAGGCGGCCGAATATTTCCCGCCGAACTGGACATACATATTCTCTTTCCGCACCCGCTCGCCCTCGAATGCCGCGGAGAACGGGACCGGTATGGGGACCTTGGCCACCTTTATCTTTATCCCGCGCGCCTCGATCGCCTTCTGGACTATCTTCGAATGGTCCGGCTCTTTGACGAGGCATTCTTCGTGGGCGCATACCCCGGGGACCTTTATCTCGGGCAGGTCGAGGTCCGTTATGATGGGCACGCCCGCCGCGAGCGCCCCGCCGCCTGTCGCCGCCTTCACCTCATCCACGCCGCCCAGAAGCAGGACGAACGCCGGCACCCTCTCCCTTATATAATCGACGCACGCCCTGGTATTGCCGGCCTTTATCCCGCCGAACGTGAGCGCCGCCCTTATGGCAAAATTCAGGACGAATACTACGGAGATCGTATCCCGGCCGAACGGCACGACATACGACTCAAGCCCCATATGGAGCCCGCCCTCCTTGAGCTGCTCTATTATGCTGGTCCCGTCCACGTTACCGCCTACGAGCGTCAGGATGTTCCTCTTCTGCAGGTCGCGCACGATGCTGACCGCCGTTTTGGCGTCAGGCGCCTTGCCGAGCACCACGGCTATACCGGCTATCCTGCCGTCGACGAGCTGTATGCCGAGAGACCTCAGTAGGGTATCGGAAAAAAATCCGGGACAGTCCTTCTGGGGTTCTTCGCCGTAAAGATACCTGAGGACGCAGATGATCTCCTCAGTCAATATGGCCGCGACGCCTGCATTGAGCGCGTCCTTCAGGAACGTATCCCACTTATCTTCGGCGGGGACCTTCGGCAGGAGCGTCTTGGCCGTGCCCAGCACCTTCCTGACATCCGCCAGAACCTTCACCTCCGCGCCCAGGAGCCCGTTGGCCAGCGGAAGATAAAATGCCGTTTCCGGGAACGCCACCGCCTGGCCTTCGCCCTTCTCTTTGATGGCCCTGGCCAGGAACTCTTCACCCTCTTTGACTATCTTCTCCGCGCCCTTCACTATGAGACCGGCTACAACTTTTGACATCGCTCCTCCTTGTTAGCTATCAGCTTTCAGCTGTCAGCTATCAGCAAAAGATCAAAAGCTGATAGCTGCTGAAAGCTGAAGACTGATAGCTGAAAGCTATTTAGATCCCCGCCGCGTCCAATACGAGCGGCACTTTCTTATCCCACCCTATCGGCATTATATGTATGCCCTGACAGAGCGGCTTCAGTTCCTTTATGAGGCGGACGGCTATATCTATGGACGTCGCCGCCTTATCTTTCGTCGTCTCCATCTCCCTGATAAGAGCATCGGGCACGGATACGCCCGCTACGTTCTTATTCATATATTTTGCCATCCCGGCCGATTTCAGAAGGACGATGCCGGCAAATATGGCCGTCTTCAGGTGTTTCGCGCCCTCCAGGAATCTTTTGAACAGCTCCACATCGTATACCGCCTGCGTCTGGAAGAAGAGGGCGCCTGAGGCGATCTTCTTCTCCATCTTTATGATCTCGGGTTCCAGGGGGTCCGCGCCGGGGTTCACGACGGCGCCGGCGCAGAATTTAGGCGTCCCCTTAAGGGGGTTCCCCTTCATGTCCTTCCCCGACTGGAGGGTCCTTATGACCTCCAGGAGCTGTACGGAACCGAGGTCAAAGACCGGCTTCGCTTCGGGATGGTCCCCGAGCGTAGGATAATCCCCTGTGAGGGCCAGGACATTTTCAATGCCCAGGACGGATGCCGATAGGAGGTCCGACTGCAAGGCAAGCCGGTTCCTGTCCCTGCACGTCACCTGGAATATGGGCTCATGGCCGCGTTGTTTCAAGAGATGGCATACGGCCAGGGACCCCAGGCGCATCACCGAGCTCTGGAGGTCGGTGACGTTTATCGCGTCGACCCTCCCCTTTATGAGGTCGGCATCGTCGAGCATCTCTTTGATGTCGATGCCCTTGGGCGGCCCTATTTCGCTCGTTACGATAAATTTCCCGGCCTTTACCTTGTCGCAGAAGGTCATTTTTGCCTCGCCCCGGCCTGGCTCTTGTACAGCTCGACCGTATTGCGCATCAGGATCGTGGTCGTTAAAGGGCCGACGCCGCCCGGGACAGGCGTTATGGACCCCGCCCTTTGCGACGCGGCTTCGAACTCTACGTCCCCGACTATCTTATCGCCCACGCGGTTTATACCAACGTCCACTACGACAGCGCCCTCTTTCACCCATTCGCCCTTTATCAGGCCCGCCTTCCCTACCGCCACTACGAGTATCTCGCCGCGCTTCACGTGGTCGGCCAGGACACCGCGCTCGCCCGTTGCTATATGGCACACGGTGGTGGTGACAAATTTGTTCAGGAGCATCAGAGAGAGGGGTTTGCCTACTATCTCCGAATGGCCCACTATGACCGCCTCTTTGCCGTAAAGCTTCATCCCGGTCGACTCCAGCAGTTCCATGACAGCCATAGCCGTGCATGGCCCGACCTTATAATTCCCGAGGGTTATCCTCCCCAGGTTCTCGGGATGCATCCCCTCCGCGTCCTTCTCCGGTGAAATGAGGTTGACCAACCCCTTGGCGTCTATCCCCTTCGGGACGGGGAGCTGGAGTATGACGGCGGTGACCGTTTCGTCCCTGTTAAGGTCCCCTATCAGCCGTTCGGCCTCGGGTCCCGTTACCATGCCGGGTATCACTTTCAACTCGTACTCTATTCCGAGCCCTTCCGCGACCTTCTTCTGCGCCTTTACATATACCGCGGAAGACGCATTCTCGCCTATCTGGACCGCGACCAGCTTCGGGCCCCGGCCGTACTTTGCCTTGAGTTCGGCGACCTCTTTCGCCAGCGATCCTTTTATCTTCTCAGCTATAGGCTTCCCTTCTAAAAGCGTCGACATCTCATTCTCCTTATTTCGATATTACGTCCTCGCACCTTTCCAGTATCTCCTCTTTCAGACGCTTCATCTCTCCCTCCAGAGGCGACAGAGACCTGTGGACCGTGCCTATGTAGGCCGTATCCTTCATGTATTTGAGGTTGATATAGACATTGAACTTTGCGGAGAGGAACGCCCCCTCAAGCATTATTGCCGCGATCGCCGTGTCTGTGACGAGGTTCTTGTTCCCGCTCTCCGCAAGCACCCCGCACAGCCTGAGGCATTCCGATGCTATCTTACATATCTCGAACGGGACGGCCGCCGCCTCTTTATAGGCCTTCTCCAGTTCCGGCGAATTTTTCTGGAGCGTCTTCATCGCGTTCGACAGCTTTCCGTACGCCTCGACATCCCGGTCCACCAGCTCTTCGAGCTCGTCCCGAAAATTCCCTGCCTTTACCAGGAGGTCCGCTATCTTCTTCTCGGCATCCTTATATTTCGGGTTCCCAACGGTATAGTTGGCGACCATAGAGATGAGCGCGACACCCGTTGCCGCGCTCAACGCCGCGGCACTCCCGCCCCCGGGAGCCGGTTTCCGCGCCGCGAGGTCATCGAGATACGTCTTTATCGATCTTTCGATGTACATATCATATCCCCTTTATATTTCCTTTGGAGTCGATGCCCACCTTCTCGCCCAGCGGCCGGGACGGTAAACTCGGCATCGTCATTATATTCCCGCACAGAGGCGAGATGAACCCCGCACCCGCAAAGAGGCGCGCGCCCCGGACGGGCAGGTCAAAATGGCGGGGCCGTCCTTTGAGGGAAGGGTCGTGCGAAAGGGAGAGGTGCGTCTTGGCCATGCATACGGGGAATCTTCCAAAGCCCAGCCCTTCCCAGAGCGCGATATCCGATTCGGCAACGGCTCCGTACTGGACGCTCCTGGCCCCGTACATCTTCTTTGCTATCGTCTCTATCTTATCCTTTATCGGGAGGCCGGCAGGATATAAAAATCTGAAATTCCGCCTGGCGCCGCTCGCCCTGACGACCGCCTCCGCCAGCTCGATCCCGCCCCCGGAACCATGACGGTAAAGCTCGCTCACCGCGCAGGCGAAAGCGCCGGCGGCGCCGGAACGCCTCTTCACGGTCTCGATCTCCCGTTTCGTATCGCTCCCGAACCTGTTTATGGCCACAACGCACGGTATGCCGAACGTCTTTACATTCTCTATCTGCTTTTCCAGGTTTGCGCATCCTTCTTCAAGGGCACCTATATCCTCTTTCAGGAGACCCTTATCGAGAGGCCTGCCGGGCGAGACCTTGAAACGGCCCGAATGCGCCTTCAGTGCCCTTACGGAGGAGACGAGAACGGCTACATCCGGGACGAGGCGTCCGTATCTGCACTTTATATCGAAGAACTTCTCGGCCCCGCAATCTACCCCGAAACCGGATTCTGTAACGACAAAATCGGCCGTCTTGAGCGCTATCTTATCGGCGATAACGGAACTGTTCCCGTGCAGTATATTCGCGAACGGGCCCGCGTGTATTAGGCACGGTGTATGCTCAAGCGTCTGTACGAGCGTCGGCTTTATGGCGTCCTTCAGGAGGGCCGTCATAGCGCCGGCCACCTTGAGGTCGGCGCAGGTCACGGGCTCCCCATCTTCTGTAAGGGCCACCACTATCTTGGAGATACGCCTGTAAAGCTCCGGCAATGAATCGGCGAGCGCAAGTATGGCCATGATCTCGCTCGCCGCCGTAATGTCGAACCTGGAGGAGCGCTCGATGCCCGATTCGCCTCCGCCAACGCCCACCCTGACATGTCTCAGTGACCGGTCGCTTACGTCGACCACCCTGTCCCAGAATATACGCTCCCTGTCTATGCCGAGTTTGTTGCCCCTGTAAATATGGTTATCGAGGAACGCGGCCAGCAGGTTGTGGGCCGCCGTCACGGCATGGAAATCGCCGGTCAGGTGCAGGCTTATGTCGTCCCTCGGGACGACCTGGGAGAGCCCGCCGCCGGTCCCGCCGCCCTTTATGCCGAATAGAGGCCCGAGCGACGACTGCCTTATCGTAGAGACGGACCTCCTGCCCAGACGGTTCAGGGCCATCGAGAGGCCTATGGTGGTAACGGTCTTACCTTCGCCGAGAGGCGTCGGGGTGATCCCCGTCACCACTACGTAGGTGCCCGTTTTACGGGAAGCGGTCTTATCCAGGATCTCAAGCGAGACCTTGGCTTTATATCTGCCGCAGGGCTCGAGATATCTCTTCCCTATGCCTGATGCGGAGGCGATCGACTCTATAGGTTTCAATACGGCTCTTCGCGCGATCTCGTGATCTTTCATATGATATTATATTAAGGTAATCATTTTATTATAAAGTCACAGATGGGTCAACAGAATTTACTTGGCTAGACAATCCCTGACAGGCCTGAATGAGCGGCGGTGGATCGGTGAGGGGCCGTGTGCCTTAAGGCTCTCTTTGTGGGCGCGGGTGGGATACCCTTTATGTCTCGAAAAACCGTACTGCGGGTATACCCTGTCGTATTCGACCATTAGACGGTCTCTTGTGACCTTGGCGACTATTGAGGCGGCGGCTATTGATAAACTCTTGGAATCGCCCGAGACGATGCATCGGGAACCGCAGCGGGACCTTATCTTCATGTTGCCGTCAACGAGGATGTAATCCGGAGGGACTGACAGATTGGCCAGGGCGATCTCCATCGCCTTCATGGTGGCCCGGTAGATATTTATGTCATCGATCGTCTTCTCGTCCACTATCCCGACGCCGACAACGGATTTTTCCAGGATCTCCCGGTAGGCCCTCTCCCGCTGTGCGGAAGAGAGTTTTTTTGAATCATTCACCGTCGTCCTGAGGTCGAAGTCCTTCAGGATGACTGCGCCTGCGACGACAGGCCCGGCCAGCGGGCCGCGGCCGGCTTCGTCGATACCGGCTATCGACTTATAGCCTGCCCTATTTAGACGCTTCTCCTGCAGGAGCAGTCGGTGTCTCAGGAGACGCCGGCGCGCCTGACTCCGCGTGCTCGATCTTCTCTTCAACTCTGGTCGCCTTCCCGATCTTCTTTTTAAGGTAGTACAGCTTCGCCCTTCTGACATCGCCCTTTTTGGCAAGACGGATGCTATCGATCGAAGGCGAATGTAACGGGAGGACAAGCTCCACCCCTTCTCCGTAGGATATCTTCCTGACGGTTATCGTCTCGTTCAGGCCTGAGCCCTGGCGCCCGATCAGTATCCCCTCGAACGTCTGGATCCTGGACTTCCCTTCCTCGACGATCTTAAGCTGGACGTCTAAAGTGTCGCCGATGTTGAAAGCGCCAATATCTTTCTTCATATATTTCGCTTCCATCAATTTGATGAGTTTATGCATGTTTTTCATCCTTTCTATTACTTGCCTCTTGACCCTTTATCCTCAGTAGATCGGGTCTTCGCTCTCTGGTACGTTCAGTCGCTTCTCTCTTCCGCCATTCCGCTATCTTCTTATGGTCGCCGCTTATCAATATATCGGGGACCTTCATACCCTTGAACTCCGCAGGACGCGTATACTGCGGATATTCCAACAGTCCGCTCTCGAACGACTCGTCCTTGACCGACTCATTATGCCCGAGGACTCCCGGGATGAGCCGCACTATAGAATCTATAAGGACGAGCGCCGGCAGCTCTCCGCATGTCAATATATAATCGCCTATCGATATCTCCTCGTCGGCAAACCCGCGTATCCGCTCGTCAAAACCTTCGTAGTGCCCGCAGACGAGGATGATCCGTTTGTATCGCGCGAGCCGCTTCACCGCCTTCTGTTCCAGCTTCTTCCCCTGCGGCGTCAACAATACTACCCGACACCCTATACCCGATACCCTATACCCTTTCTTCAGTTCTCTCAGCGCCCGATACACCGGCTCGACCTTCATCACCATGCCTGCGCCGCCGCCGAACGGCTTATCGTCAGCCGTCCTGTGCGCGTCATCCGTCCAGTCGCGCAGGTTATGGACCTTTATCGCAACGAGCCGTTTCGCCTGGGCCCTCTTCAGCATCGATTCGCCCAGGATATTCGGGAACATGGCCGGGAAGAGCGTCAGGACGTCTATCCGCATCATGGGATACGCCTTACTTTTTCGCCGCCGGCTTCTTGATCCCCTGCTTCTTCAAAAGCGTCGCCACTATAGGCGTCGGCACGGCGCCCACACCGAGCCAGTATTCCGCGCGCTCTTTATCCACCCTCACCGTTGCCGGGTCGGTCTTCGGATCGTAGGAGCCGAGTATCTCTATCGATTTGCTGTCCCTGGCCCTGCGCTTGTCCATGACGACGATCTTGTGGGCCGGCTTCTTCTTCGCCCCGATCCTCTTAAGTCGTATTACTGCTGGCATTTTTCCTCCTCGTTATAAACTAGTGGTCTATAGTCCATGGTCCATAGTCCACGGTAAAAATTAACTGTGGACCGTTGACGGTGGACTATTTATCTTTTTCCCTCCACACCTTCGCGCCTAAACTCGTCAGCTTCTCCTCAAGCTTCTCGTATCCCCTGTCAAGGTGGTATATCCTCTGGACTTCGGTCCTGCCCTTCGCTACGAGCCCCGCCAGTACGAGAGCGGCGGAGGCCCTCAGGTCGGAGGCCATTACCGGCGCACCGCTCAGGTTCCTGACGCCCTTCACGATGGCGGTCGGCCCTTCAAGTATTATGTCGGCCCCCATCCTGCCCAGTTCGCTTATATGTATGAACCTGTCCGGATATATCTTCTCCGTGATGACGCTTATCCCGTCCGTCACAGCCATCAAACTCATGACCTGCGCCTGCATGTCCGTGGGAAATCCCGGGAACGGGAGCGTCGTCACGTCCACCGGCTTCAGCTTCCTCACGTACCGCGCGCGGAAACCGTTAGGCACCTTCTTTATATCGAGCCCCGCCTCGGTCAGTTTGTCGACAAGCGCCATCAGGTGCTCAAGCTTCGCGTTCTTGAGCGTTATATCCCCTTTTGTGATGGCCGCCGCCACCATATAAGTGCCGGCCTCTATCCTGTCCGATATGACGTCGTGCTCGGCGCCGTGCAGCCGTTTGACCCCTTCGATGATGATCCTGTGCGTGCCGTAACCCTTTATCTTCGCACCCATCCTGACAAGGAATGTGGCAAGGTCCACCACCTCCGGCTCGCACGCCGCGTTCTCTATGACAGTGATGCCCTTCGTGAGCGTAGCGGCGGTCATTATATTATCCGTCGCGAGGACGCTCGAACCGAAGTGGCCGCCAAGGTATACGGTCGTCCCCCGCATCCTGCTGCCGTCGGCTATGATGTAACCCGCCTCGACCTTTATCTTCGCGCCCAGGGCCTTGAGCCCCTTGAGATGCAGGTCTATCGGCCTCGGGCCTATGACACAGCCGCCCGGGAAAGAGACCTCCGCATACTTCTGTTTCGCGAGCAGCGGTCCCAGGACGCAGATCGACGCTCGCATCGTGCTCACGAGCTCGTAAGGCGCGCGGCTCTTCCTGTATCCTGCCGGCTCGACCGCTATCCTGTCGCGGTCCTGCTGGACCCTGACATCGAAGTTCTTCAGGATCTTCAGCATCGTCGACATATCCCGGAGCGCCGGTATATTCCTCACCACCGACTTATCATCCGTGAGGAGCGTCGCCGCCAGGATAGGCAGGCACGCGTTCTTTGCCCCGCTTATAGTTACCGTGCCTTCAAGCCGCCTGCCGCCTTCTACTAACAGCTTATCCATTTAAGAGTGAGCACCCTCTCTATCCCGTTATGGTCTTTTACGATATCCACCGGCTCATACCGGCCGCGCTCTTTTGCGATACCCAGTATCCCGTCGAGTTGGCCGTAGCCTATCTCGAAGACGATGAGACCGTCCCGTTTAAGATGGCGCGGGCCGTCCCTCAATATTTTGCGATAAAAATCGAGGCCGTCCTCCCCGCCGTCTATGGCTATGCGCGGCTCCTGCAACACCTCTCTCTGGAGACCGTCAAACTCGCGGCGCGCGACATATGGCGGATTTGAGACCACGATGTCGAACTCGCCTTCTATATCGTCAAAGAGGTCGCTCTTTACGAACTCTATCTTCTCCCTTACGCCGAAGCGTCCGGCATTGAGCTGGGCCACAGCCAGCGCCTCTTCCGATATGTCGGAAGCGATTATTTTACATTGAGTTACGCTTTTTGTCAAAGCAATTGCTATGTTCCCGGATCCTGTGCAGAGGTCGAGCAACCGTGGACTGTGGACTATGGACTGTGGACCTTTCAATATATCTATCACCCGCCCTACAACAAGCTCCGTCTCCGGCCTCGGAATGAGCACGCGTTCATCCACGACAAGATCGAGACCGCAGAACTCGGTCCTCCCTATTATATACTGGATAGGCGTAAAAGGTTTTACCGTAGCTATCATCTCGAGGCCGCCAGTCTCATCTTCTTCTCTTCCGCCTTCAGGGCATCTATGATATCGTCCAATCCCCCCTCGAGCACCTCTTCGAGGTTATGGACGGTCAACCCGATCCTGTGGTCGGTCACGCGCCTGTCCGGGAAGTTGAACGTCCTTATCTTCTCCGACCTGTCGCCGGAACCCACCTGGGCCTTCCGTGAGGCCGATATCTTCTTATCGTGCTCTTCTCTCTTCATGTCGAAGAGCCGGGCTCTCAGCACACGCATCGCCTTCGCCTTATTCTTGAGTTGGGACCTCTCGTCCTGGCACGTGACGACCATCCCCGTGGGGAGATATGTAATGCGCACGGCCGAATCTGTCCTGTTGACGCCCTGGCCGCCCTTGCCGCCTGCCCTGAAGACGTCGATCCTGATATCTTCGGGACGTATCTCCATCTCTACATCCTCCGCCTCCGGCAGGACGCAGACGGTCGCGGCAGACGTATGTATCCTCCCGCTCGCTTCCGTCTCCGGGACCCGCTGCACCCTGTGGGTGCCGCTCTCGAACTTAAGCCGTCCGTATGCCATCTTCCCGGATATCGAAAATATTACTTCCTTGTAGCCGCCCTTTTCCGTGGTGCTCGCGTCGATCGGTTCCACCTTCCATCCCTTTTTGGCGGCATACTTCGAGTACATGCGCAGGAGGTCCGCCGCGAAGAGGCTCGCCTCCAGCCCCCCGGTGCCGGCGCGTATCTCCATTATGATATTCCTGTCGCCGTCCGATTCTCCCTCGAGCATCATATCCTCTATCCTGGCGGCCGACTCCTTCAATTTTTTCTCCAGATGGTGCCTCTCCTCTTCGGCCAGCACAAGGTACTCCTTATCGTGCGTCTTCTCGTGCAGCACCTTGACCAGGTCCCTGAGGTCATGGGAGATCTTCAGATATTCCCTGTACTCCTCCACGACGGGAGTTATACCGGAAAGCTCTTTCGCATACCTCTGATACTCAGCCGTATTCCCTATGACCTTCGGATCGGCCACAAGACGGTGGAGCTCTTCGTAGCGCCTGCTCTTGTCTTCCAGCACCTTCTCGAACATGATCTATTGGCCCTTGGCCCCTTCCGCTCCGGGTGATGCCGGTTCCGCGGGTGCCGGCGGTTCTGCCGGCGCCTGGGCCTCCGGTGCCGCCGCTTCGGCGGCCTTCCCCTTCGCCTTCTTCGACTTCACCTTGCCGGCGTACCTCTTGGCGAACTTCTCGACCCTCCCGGCCGAATCTATCAGCTTCTGCTTGCCCGTGAAGAACGGGTGGCACTCGGAACATATATCCACGTGGATATTCTGTTTCGTCGAGCGGGTATGTATCGTCGCGCCGCATACGCACGTTATAGTCGTCTCTTTATATTGCGGGTGTATCTTCTCTTTCACGTCTTCCTCCTTGTTTCGCTCTCTTTACTTATTCATGCTCATCAGGAACTCGGCGTTCGTCTTCGACTTCGACAACTTCTCTATCAGAAGCTGCATCGCCTCGTCTGTATTAAGCTCATTCAGGACCTTCCTCATGAGCCATATCCTTTTCAATTCGTCTTCGTGGACCAGTAGCTCTTCCTTCCTGGTGTTGGAACGTTTTATGTCTATGGCCGGGTATATCCTCTTCTGGAAGAGGTTCCTGTCGAGCTGCAACTCCATGTTGCCCGTCCCTTTGAACTCTTCGAATATGACCTCGTCCATCCTAGAACCGGTGTCCACAAGCGCCGTCGCTATGATCGTCAGGCTCCCGCCCTCCTCGATGTTCCTGGCGGCTCCCAGGAACCTCTTCGGTTTCTGGAGCGCGTTGGAATCGACTCCGCCGGAGAGTATCTTGCCCGAATGCGGGACGCAGGCATTGTATGCGCGCGCAAGGCGGGTGATGGAATCGAGCAGTATCACGACGTCCTTCTTGCACTCCACAAGGCGCTTCGCCTTCTCGAGGACTATCTCGGCGACCTGTATATGGCGCTCGGCCGGCTCGTCGAACGTCGAGCTTATGACCTCGCCTTTGACCGACCTCTGCATGTCCGTCACTTCCTCCGGCCGCTCGTCGATGAGCAGCACTATAAGGACCGCTTCGGGATAGTTGGTGGTGACGGCGTTCGCGAACTTCTGCAGCAGGACCGTCTTCCCGCTGTACGGCGGGGCCACGATCATGCCGCGCTGCCCTTTGCCGACCGGTGTCAGGAGGTCCATGATGCGCATGGAGACCTCCTGGGGTTTCGTCTCGAGCAGGAACCGTTCGTTCGGATAGAGCGGCGTCAGGTTGTCGAAGAGCGTCTTCTCCTTCGCCTCATCGGGGTTCTCGAAATTGACCGCCTCGACCTTGAGCATCGCGAAGTAGCGCTCTCCCTCTTTCGGCGGCCGTATCTGGCCGCTGACGGTGTCTCCGGTCTGCAGGCCGAACTTGCGGATCTGGGACGGCGATATGTATATATCGTCCGGCCCGGGCAGATAGTTATAGTCCGGGCTCCTCAGGAACCCGAACCCGTCGGGGAGTATCTCCAGGACGCCCTTCCCGAATATGAGCCCCTCCTTTTCGGTCTTCGCCTGCAGGAGCTTGAATATCAGGTCCTGCTTCTTGAGGCCGCTTATACCGTTTACGTTCAACTCCTTGGCAAGCTTGGTCAATTCCGCAATGCTCATCGCCTTAAGATCTGCTATCTCCATACCTTCCTCACTTTCCTCCATAGTTTCATTATCTGCTTCCTCGTTTCGGATCTCGTACCGCTGTTATCTATCACGAGATCCGCCATCTCTATCTTCCTCTGAAGCGGCATCTGGCTCCGTATCCGCTTCGTTATTTCCGTTTCCGTCATGCCGAACTTCTTCGCGCACCGCTCTATCTGCGCCTTCCTCGATGCCTTAACCACGATGAGCATATCGACAAGCCCTGTAAGGCGCGCCTCGATAAGGAGCGGCGCGTCGATCACCTTTATCCTTTTCCCGGCGGAGATCCTCTCCTTTATCCGGCTCGTGACGACCGGATGCACTATCCTGTTGAGCAGGGCCAGCTTACCCGGGTTACCGAAAACGATACCGGCCAATCTCTTCCTGTCGATATCCCCGTTCCGGCCCAGTATCTCTTTCCCGAAAAGGCGCACGGTCTTTTTATAGGCCGGCGACCCTTTCTTAAGCGCCCTGTGCGCTATCCTGTCGGCATCTATGACATCCGCGCCGAGACGCCTGAATACGGAGGCGGCGAACGTCTTCCCGGTGCCGAAGCTTCCCGTAAGGCCTATCGTCTTCATTTCGCCTTCATGCCGGTGTAAAGGTCCGCGTAAGTCCTGGCCGAGCTGGCCCATGAGAAATCGAGCGCCATAGCCCGCTGCACAAGCTCCGCCCACAGCTCCTTGTCCCTGTAAACGGTCAGCGCCTTCTTTATGGCGTCGAAGAAGTCCTCGTGCTTATAGTTGGTGAACGTGAACCCGTTGCCGCTGCCGGACCTCGGGCTGAACTCCTCTACGCTGTCCTTCAACCCGCCCGTCTGCCGGACTATAGGTATCGTGCCGTACCTGAAGCTGATCATCTGGCTCAGGCCGCACGGTTCATACTTCGACGGCATCAGGAAGAGGTCGCTCGCGGCATATATCTTCTGGGCGAGCGTCGCGTCGAAGCGCAGATTTATCGAAGCGTTCCTCGCGTGTTTCCTTGCCATCTTCTGGAAAAGGACATGATACTTCTGCTCTCCGGTCCCCAGCAGGACGAACTGGACCTTCATCGACAGCAGCTGGTCGATGATCTTAGCCAGGAGGTCCAGCCCTTTCTGGTCCGCAAGGCGCGTGATCAGGCCGATCATCGGGATGTTCCTGTCTATCCTGAGGCCGAGCTCCTTCTGGAGCCCCTCCTTATTGGCGTACTTATCCGATATCTCCCCGGCCGAATATTTTTTGAATATCTTCGTATCGGTCGCCGGGTTCCACGCATCGTAATCGATGCCGTTCAGTATTCCGCATAACGAACTCTCCCGGTTCTTCAGGACCCCCTCAAGGCCGTACCCGAACTCTCTGGTGAGTATCTCCCTGGCGTATGTTGGGCTCACCGTCGAGATCCGGTCCGAGTAGACCATGCCTGCCTTCATCAGGTTGACCTTGTCGTAGAATTCGAAATAGTTTATATGGAAAAGGACCCAGTCGAGGCCTATCTTAGGGTACTCCTCTTTCGGGAAGATCCCCTGGTATGCAAGATTGTGTATGGTGAAGAGCGTCTTCGTTCCGGCAAAGAACGGGTCGTACTTATATAACGTATTGAGGTAGACGGGGACGAGCGCCGTCTGCCAGTCATTGCAATGTATGATGTCCGGCCTGAACCCCTCGCGCAGGGACCGTTCCAGCACCTCCCGGGAGAAGAAGGCGAACCGGTCCAGGTTATCGCCGTAGTCGCCGAACTTATCACCGTACAGCTCAGGCCTTTTATAATAGTCGTCGTTACGGACGAAGTACACCTTCACGGACTTGCCTATGGTCGTCTCATCGCCCTTCACCTTTATCGAAGCGTACCCGGGCATTATGACCCTGACGTCTACACCGAGCGCTTCCAGCGCGAGCGGCAGGCTCCCCGCGACATCCGCCAGGCCTCCCGTCTTCGCGAACGGCGCCACTTCACTGGACGCCAGCAGAACTTTCAACTTCTCCATTATACCCCCTCCATATCCAGCCAGTTTTTACCGGCCTCGACATGCGCCTCGACCGGGACATCCAATTTTATGACATTCTCCATCCCATCCCTTATGACAGGAAGGACATCATCGAGCTCTCTCTTCGGGACGTCGAAGACGAGCTCATCGTGCACCTGCATGACCATGGCGCTAGACGGGTTCTTCTTCTCCAGCCGCTCGTGTATCGCTATCATGGCTACCTTTATTATATCGGCGGCGGAACCCTGGATCGGCGTATTTATGGCGGTCCTCTCTGCGAACTGCCTGAGGCGCATATCGCGGCTATTGATCTCGGGTATGTACCTGCGCCTGCCGAGTATCGTGGTCACGAAGCCGTTCTCCCGCGCGTACCCTATCAAACCTTCGAGGTATTCCCGAACGTCCGGGTAGCGCTCGAAATACGCGTCTATGAACTCCTTTGCCTTCTCCACCTCTATGCCGAGCCCCTGTGACAGGCCGTAAGGGCTCATGCCGTATATGATACCGAAATTTACCGTCTTGGCCATATTGCGCATCTCTGTCGTCACTTCGCCCTCCTCCACGCCGAACACAAGATGGGCGGTGAAGGCATGGATGTCTCTCCCCTCCCTGAAAGCGGCCCTCAGGTGCTTATCGCCCGATAGATGGGCCAGCACCCTGAGCTCTATCTGTGAATAGTCGGCCGATATCAGGACCCGGTCCTTGCCGGATGTGATAAAAGCCCGCCGTATCTTCTTCCCTTCGTCCGTCTTTATCGGTATATTCTGCAGGTTCGGCCCGCTCGACGAAAGGCGCCCCGTAGCCGTGACGGTCTGGTTGAATGACGTATGGACCTTTCCCGTAGCCGGGTTTATCAGCTCCGGCAGCGAGTCGACATATGTCGATTTCAGTTTCGCCAGCTCCCTGTACTCCAGGAGGATCTTCGGCAACGCATGTTTTGATGCAAGTTTTGTCAGCACCTCTTCGTCGGTCGATATCCCCGTCTTGGTCCTCTTCACTACGGGGAGCTTCAACTTTTCAAAGAGGACCACGGAGAGCTGCTTCGGCGAATTGACGTTGAACTCCCCTTCGGCAAGCTCATATATCTTTTTTGTCAGCTTCTCCAGTTTCTTATCCATCTCGGCCGAGAGGGTGCCCAGGTACTCCCTGTCGATCGAAACACCGTTCATCTCCATGGTGGCCAGGACCTCTATGAGCGGCACCTCCACATCGTGGAAGAGGCCCGCAAGGTCCTTCTTCGATATCTCCTTCTCCAGCACCTCTTTAAGCCGCAGGGTGACGTCGCTGTCCTCGCAGCAGTAAGCCGAGACCTTATCGACATCCACCTGATCCATCGTGATCGCCTTCTTGCCCTTGCCGATCAGCTCCTCTATGGGCGTCGTCATCCTGTGGTTGAGATATTCGAGCGAGATGTCCTCCAGGTTATGGTTAAGTTTCGACGGGTTCAGGAGGTATGACGCCACCATCGTATCGAACGATATCCCCGCCAGGCGTATCCCGCAGTTCGCGAGGACTATGTATTCATACTTTATATTCTGCCCGATCTTCTTTATCTTCCCGTCTTCGAATAAAGGCTTCAGCTCACCCAGGATATATTCCGGCTCGAGGTCCTTATTGAAAGGGACATAATAGGCCTTGCCCACCTTCCAGGAGAACGATATCCCGACGAGCCGGGCGAGCACCGGGTCCTCGCTCGTCGTTTCGGAATCGAACGCGAACTCTTTCGCGCCCTTCAACTCGGAGACCAGCCTTTCGAACCGTTTCCGGTCATCGACCGTCTCGTAATCCGAATCGAGTTTCTCTTTGGGGGTCGCATCTTTCAGGAGCGACTTGAATTCCAGCTCCCTGAAGAGCTCTACCAGGTTCGGCTGGTCGGGCGCCTTAATTTCCATATCCTTGAAATCTATCTTCAGCGGGACCTCGGTATCGAGCACCGCGAGCTCTTTGCTGAGGCGGGCCATATCTATGTTATCCTTTATCATCTTCCGCTTGGCCTCGCTCTTGACCTTATCGATATTCTTGATGAGCGACTCGAAGTCCCCGAACTCCCTTATCAGCTCTATGGCCCCCTTCTCGCCTATTCCCTTGACGCCGGGGATGTTATCCGTAGGGTCGCCCATGAGGGCCATGATGTCCGTTATACCTTTGGGGCCGACGCCGAAATCTTCTTCGACCTTCCGGGCATCGTAGACAAAACCGTCCTTGTGGGTGCTCAGGACCTTTATGTGCGGGCCCACCATCTGCAGCGCGTCTTTGTCACCGGTCACAATGAACGTATCTATGCCGTGCCCTTCCGCCTTTTTGGCCAGGGTGGCCAGGACATCGTCCGCCTCATATCCCTCTATTTCGTAGATAGGTATATTATAAGCGCGCACCAGCTTCTTTATGTAAGGTATCTGGCTCGCCAGGTCGTCCGGCATCGGTTTGCGGTGTATCTTATACTCGTCAAACCGTTTGTGCCTGAACGTCGGCCCCTTAAGGTCGAATGCGACGGCCAGCATATCGGGCTTATGGTCTTTCACGATCTTGTTGAGCATCGTGATAAAACCGTATATGGCATTCGTAGGCTGGCCTTTGGAATTGGAAAGGGTCCGTATCGCGTAGAACGCCCGGTAACAGAACGAGTTCCCGTCTATCAGGTATAGTTGTTGTTTAGACATCAGCTGGCGAGTTTTCTAGGGATATTGCTTTCGATTGTGTTGAATCAACTTAACGGATATATACGGATATGTTTATCTAGAGGGTTTCCGGTTTGTTTGATATAAGTATACATTAACATATATATTTGTCAAGATAAAAAAGCACTGCATTGGAAAAACTAAATATTTTATTCCTTAACGGGGCCATGGGCCATTCCTCCGTCGGAGAGAGCCGCTATTTCTCACGATCATCCCTTCCGCGCCGCCGCTATTGTCACTATCGACAAGATATGCTATACTAAACAGGTGATACAATGAAAGAGCGTAGAAGGTTCCCCAGATACGACCACGCTATAGAAGTGAGATATTCCACCCCGGGAATAGCTGCAATAGAGGGCTACACAGTAAGTAAAAACATTTCGAGAGTCGGCCTTCGCATGCCCATAACGAGGATAGTGAAAGAGGGGGACGTGATAAACCTCGACATAGAGCCGAAGCACAAGGAAGGGCCTGTATCCGCTACCGGCAAAGTGGTCTGGACGAGGCCGATAAACCGCCTGGCCCGGCTGGAAATGGACGCAGGCGTAGAGTTCATAAAGATCGACCACAGCCGCGCAAACCGCCTCTTCGAGTCAGTTTATTAGTCGGCCTTCCCGCCTTTTTTCTTCAGATGATCCGATAAGTAGTTCCCCGTAAGATCATCGATATGCGATGTGAGCTCCTGCAGGCGCAGTTCCTTTTCGAAGCGCGCCTTCAACTCCTTCGGCGGCGCCGTGATCAGCTCGAACTGCACGCGCTTCCGCTCGTAGTAAGCGCGCCTCAGGTCGTCCAGTATGTCGTTCCTCAGCTGCACCATGAGGCGGGACCTGACGTCTATATTCGTCTGGTCGTCACTCCATATGAGATCCCCCAGTTCCCATGATACCGAGAGGTCCCATCCGCTCGATATCTCATCCGGTCCGGCGAAGACGTAGTCCCTGGTGGCGCTGGTATATATCTCGTAATTCGTCGAACTGTCATTATCCATCCCCGCGGAGACCTTCGGCAGGACCGCCCTCAGCCGCGACTCCCTTTTCCAGTCCTCTATCTTATCCGGGCTCACGTCCGCGAACCTGATCGCCGCCGCCTGCAGTTCCCTGAACGCCGGCTCCTCATCGAACCTCACCTCAAGCGTCTTGATGCTCTTCTCGACATCCGGGTAGTGGTCGGCCAGATAGTCGCCGCGCTCCATGCGGTACACCCCTTTGTCGGTCACCGCCCACAGGGACCGCGGGCTGACGATATCGAAGAGCACCTGCTTCGCGTCGATGCGGCCGTCGATCCCCTTATACAGCTCGCGCCATGCGCCGGTCGAAGGCGTGAATTCAAATACGCCCTTCGAGGTGGCGCAGTAGAGCTCCTCACCCTTCCCGGCGGGCAGTATATGATTTACGGCCCCGGAAAGTCCGGCCTCCGGGAAACCGGTCCATGTCGCGCCGTTGTCGCCGGAATAGAGTATCCGCCTGTCGAACCCGGCGTAGATCTTGCCGCCGGAGGAACTGATGCAATTGACGGATCCGTAGCGCGGCTCCTCTTCACGGCCGGCTGGGTCGATCGCGTCGCTCTCCCCGCCGCCTTCCTCCGGAACGCTCCGGACCAGGATACGGTTCCATCCGTCTTCCCCCTCCCCTCTTACGTACAACCCGCCTTCACACCCCGCATAGAGCATGCCCCTGTGGTAGGCAAGGCATCTTGCCGGAATGCCCTTTAGGTTGTAGCTCGTGTCACGCCAGCGCGTGCCGCCGTCTTCGGAGACGAATATGCCGTGTGACGTCCCGACGGCCACCTTCTCTCCCCCGGCGCCCGATGTCCCTATAGAAAGGACGTCGCTCCGGGAGGGCATGAACGACGAAAAGACCTTATCCCACGCCTTACCGCCGTCGGCGGACCTGAAGAGCCCCCTCTTCGTCCCCACAAATACGCTCTTCCCGCCGCCTGAAATACACCTTATCTCGTTCTCTCCCGACGGCACAAAGAATACAGGTTCCCACTTCTCCTTCATGTCGTATGCCACATATACTTCGTTCCTGGTGGCCAGGTAGAGACGCCGGTCGTCCATGACCATCCCCCTGGCGTCGGCGTTCCTTATCCAGCCGTCCTTCCCCGCCCATACCTCCTGCGCGGCCGCGGATCCGCCCTGAAAGGCGACGCATAAAAAACCCAAAGATAGTGTTATGACCGATCTCCTCATCTTAAGGCCCTCCTCATGGCAGAGGCGATGATATAACACTTTTCGTGATTTGTCAATATTAATTTTGCTATTTATCAAATAGAACGGACCCGTGGGAGGGGTGCGGTGGCGGGCTCTTTTCTACTTTATATCTTTCAATTCAAGCTGGATCGATTGGACGCCCTGCCAGTTATTGATCGAGGGCGTATATGCCAGGTCTACGCTGTCCCCTGCCTTCGGGATGGAGAGGTTGTTCCTGCCGAACGAGACGGCTTCGCAGGTGATCGTATTGTCCGTCACCCATATCTTGAAACCGTTCTTACCTATGCTCCTGGGCGGGTCTTTGACGATCAGGCGGCGGGACGCAAGCACGGGCCTGGGGTTCTCTTCCCCGAACGGCGACAGGCTTTCAAATTCATCTATGACCGCTTCCCCGATCGCGTTCAGCGGGACGTCCATCTCTATATCGAGCTTGGGGCTGAAGGTCTCTTCCGGGGCGTTCGAGGCGGCCTCTTCGTTTATCCTGCCGGTGAACTCTTCTATCCTGTCCTTCTCTATGGTGAGGCCGCATGCCGATTCATGCCCCCCGAACCCGACCAGGAGGTCCTTGCAGCGCAGCATGTAGTCGAATAGGTGAAAATCGGATATGCTGCGCCCCGACCCTTTCCCATACTTACCGTCGAGAGATATCATTATGGCCGGCCGGTAGAACCTGTCCGCGATCCTGGAGGCAACTATACCTATGACCCCGGGATGCCACCCTTCGCTGGCGAGGACTATGACGCGGTGCCGGGCGAAGTTGATCTCGCGTTCGACCTTGGCCATCGCCTCTTCGAGTATCTTGCCCTCTATCTTCTGGCGGGCCCTGTTCTCGGTATCGAGCATCTTCGCCAGACGCATGGCTTCCGACTCGTCATCGGTGAGGAGCATCTCCAGCGCCTTGAGCGGTGAACCGACCCTGCCCATGGCATTGATCCTCGGGCCGAGTATGAACCCTATATGGCCGCTCGATATATCCTTACCGCTCAGGCCGCCGACCTCCATAAGGGCGTTCAACCCCGCCCTCTTCCTCCTGTTCAACTCCCCGAGGCCGTGTTTTGTCAGGGTGCGGTTCTCCCCGATAAGCGGCGCGACATCGGCCACCGTCCCCAGGCTGACCAGGTCTAGAAAGTCCTCCGCGAAATGGCTCGTGCCGTCGAAGAGCGCCTTTGCCAGCTTATACGCGATGCCCACCCCGGCCAGGTGCTTGAACGGGTATCTGCAGCCCTCCTGCAGCGGATTTATGATCGCGCAGGCGTCGGGGACCCTTCCGGCCGGTATCTCGTGGTGATCGGTGACTATGACATCTATGCCGGAGGCCTTTGCATGGCGTATCTCATTGAAAGAACCTATGCCGCAATCCACGGTGACGATCAGCGTGATACCGTTCTTGTGCGCCTTCTTTATGGCGGAGAGGTTGAGGCCGTACCCCTCCTCCAGGCGGTTAGGTATGTAGCACTCCGCGACGGCTCCCAGCATCTTCAGGGCGGAGCTTACCAGGGCGACGGACGTTATGCCGTCGACGTCGTAATCGCCGTATACTAGTATCCGCTCTTTTTTCCTTATCGCCTCCCTGATACGCGCCACGGCCTTATCCATGTCCTTTAAGAGGAACGGGTCGTGGCAGGAGGATATGGAGGAGGTCAGGAATTCGCTCGCCTTGGCGGGATCGTCAACGCCGCGGTTCGCCAGGAGTTGTGCGGTGACCTTCGATATCCTGAGCTCGGACGCAAGCCGCTCCTGTACCGCGGGATTTGAATCTTTTATTCTCCAGATCTTTCTCATATTTGCACTATATCACTTTATGAAGGGCTCAACGTGGATGAAGACTTCCCTGGCGTTGGATATCTTCGCCATTATATCTCCCCGTATAGCGTCCGTGATCAGGTGGCCCTTCTCGACCTTCATATCCTTGTCCACCTCGATCGTCATATCTATCATGAGCTCAAGCCCCATCTTCCTCACCTTTATATCCTTTATCGCCTTCACGCTATTATTGGTCATTGCGATGACGCGTATGCCGGCTATGACGGATTCCGGCGGGGCGCCGTCCATAAGCTCATCGTACGCCCGGTGGAAACCCAGGACCCCTGTCCGTATGACCAGGAGCGACAGCAGGAATGCCGCCAGGGGGTCGAGCATGGGAAAACCGTGCCGCGCGCCCGCGATGCCTATGAGGGCAACGAGCGACGAGAAGGCATCCGAGGCGATATTCCAGGAATAGACGGTCATCGCGGTGCTCGATATCTTCTTCCCGAGCACATTCGTATACTGGAAGAGGCCGAGCTTTACCGCTATCGAGACGATCGCGGCGACGAGGGCTATCTTTCCGGGGACATACGTCTGGTGCGAAACGACTATGACGTGGATGGAATTATAACCTACCTTGACTCCGAGGGCTATTAAAAATATGGCGAGCAGCTTAGCTATGATCGACTCTGCCTTGCCGTGGCCGTAAGGATGGTCGCGGTCTGCCGGCTTCTTCGCTATCTTGAACCCTATGAGCATGCCGGCGCTCGTCATGGCGTCGCCCAGCGTGTCGAGCGCGTCGGCGATCATCGCGTTGGAATGGCCTACTACGCCGGCGAATATCTTAAAGAGGAACAGGACGCCGTTGACCGCGATGCTGACCACGGACCCCTTCTCCGCATCCCTGTACGCGCCTCCGTTCTCCGACACCGCGCGCTCCTTATCTTCTTACGACCGGTTTCTTCTGCCAGGAGAGTATCAGCGGGCTCGCTATGTAGACGGTGGAGTAGACGCCCGACAGGAAACCGACACAAAGGCAGAACGAAAAACCGTTCAGGACCTCCCCGCCCCACGCCAATAAGGCGATGACGACGAGCATCGTAACGCCCGTGGTAAGGATCGTCCGGGACAGGGTCTGATTCAGGCTGAGGTTCAGGATCTCCGCGAAGCTGCCCTTCTTGACGAGCCGCATATTCTCCCGGATCCTGTCAAAGATGACTATGGTGTCGTTTATCGAATAACCGGCGATGGTGAGAAGCGCCGCAACGACGGTAAGGTCCAACTGTCTCTGCGTGAGGGCAAGGGCGCCCACCGCGACGAATATATCATGGAATAGCGCCACCACACCGGCTATCCCGTACTTCAGGTTGAACCTGATCATTACATATATCAGGATGCCGGCTATGGCGAGCAGGAGAGATGCGCTGGCATTCTGCCGCAGGTTTTTGCCTACAGCGGGGCCTACCGTCTCCACCCGCAGCAGCTCGAACGAATTATCCTTGAATTGCTCCCTGAAGAGCTCTTTCAGCTTCTTGGTGATATCCTGCTGGGTCCTGATGATCACTTCCCTTGGGTTCCCGTATTGCTGTATCGAGGCGTTGCCGTATCCTATGCTCTTCAACGCCCCTCTCATGTCGTCGACCCTCACCTCTTTCTCGAAAAGGAATTGCTGGAGTGTGCCTCCTGAGAAATCTACCCCCAGGTTCTTCTCTCCCCGCATGGCGAATATGGAGATACCGGCGATTATGACCACGGCCGATATGACGTAGCATATCTTGCGCTTGCCTATAAAATCTATCTTGGTTGCCGGGAATAACTGCATGAACCTGAGTTTTGCCAGCCCGAACTGATCGCACATAAGTTCAAATACCACCCTGGTACAGACCACTGACGTAAAGAGGTTGGCTACAAGACCTATGGTAAGGGTCACCGCGAAACCCCTTATCGGACCGGTGCCGAATTTGAATATCAGCGCGGCCGCCACGATCGTCGTAACGTTCGAGTCCATTATAGCCGAGAAGGCCCTGTTGTAACCGGCCGCTATGGCCGCCCTCAGTGACTTGCCGAGCGCAAGCTCTTCACGCATCCTCTCATATATAAGGACGTTCGCGTCGACAGCCATACCTATGGTCAGGATCAAACCCGCTATGCCGGGGAGCGTAAGTGTGCCCTTGAACATCGCAAGACACGCCAGTATTATCAATATGTTGAGGACCAGCGCAAAGTTCGCGATCAGGCCGGCCAAACGGTAATATATCAACATCACTATGAAGACAAGCAGCCCTCCCAGGAGCGTTGCGCGTATACCGCTCCTTATCGAATCGGCCCCCAGAAGCGGCCCTACCGTCCTCTCCTCCTCCACTATCACCGGCGCCGGCAGCGCGCCCGCCCTTAGTACTACGGAAAGATCGTTGGCCTCATCGACCGAAAAGCTGCCCGTTATCTGCGCCTGGCCGGACGGGATCGCCTCGCGTATCACCGGGGCCGACTGGACCTTGCCGTCTAGCACTATGGCAAGCCGTTTGCCTACATTGGCGGCCGTTACCTTCGCGAATATTTCGGCGCCTTTTCCGTTAAAGGTGATCGAGACGTACGGCTCGCCGAAACCGCTCGAGCTGAACTCCGTCTTCGCGTTCACCAAGAGGTCTCCGGTGAGCGCGGCTTCCTTTGAGACGAGTATCGGCTCGCGGCCGGTGCCCTCTTTCTCTACGTATAAGACCTCGTACCCTTCGACGGGTTCGTTATTCAGCGCCTTCTTCACGTCGTCGGTATTATCGGATACGATCCTGAATTCGAGGTGGGCGGTCTGCCCTATGATCTCCAGGGCCCTGTCCCTGTCCGTCACGCCCGGAAGCTGGACTATTATATTCTCTTTACCCTGCTTCTGGATCGCCATCTCTCCCACGCCGAACTGGTCTATCCTGTTCCTTATTATCTCGATCGCCCTGTCGAGGGCGTCTTTACGGGTGTCGGCGGGGACCTTCGACGTATCTACCTTAAGGACTACGTGCATGCCGCCCTGCAGATCGAGCCCGAGGTTGATCTTTCCCTTCTGCACCACCTTGCCGTCCTTGTCCCTGACAGTGAACGGCGGCAGTATCATCCAGATACAGGCGACCGCTATCGCGATGATGCCCACCAGCTTCCATTGTAACGATTTATTCATTATGCCTATCCTCCAGATTTTATTATTCCGTCGTCTTCCGTTTCATCACGGAGATCGAGCTCTTCTGCACCTCTATCTTGACATTGTCGTCCACCTTGAGCACGACGCTGTGGTCCTTGACGTTCACTATCGTGCCGTGGATGCCGCCTGACGTTATGACCTCGTCGTTCTTCTTCAGAGACGCCACCATCTTCTTGTGGTCATCCTGCGCCTTCTTTTGCGGCCTTATCAGGAGAAAATAGAAGATGATGAATATCAATATTATGGGTAACATGTTAAATAACGGGCTCTGCGCTGCGTTCATTTGCCTTTCTCCTTTTTGTAACTGCTCATGAATCCCTCTCTGAATGCGTCGAAACGGTCATCCCTGATCGCCTCTCTGGCATAATGTATAAGTTTAACATAAAATTGTATATTATGCAATGAGACAAGCCGTAAACCCAGGAGCTCCTCGGTGTTGAAGAGGTGCCTTATGTAGGCGCGGGTGTGGTTCCTGCAGGCGAAACAACCGCAGGTCCCGTCTATGGGCCGGAAGTCCTCCTTATACAGGGCGTTGCGGAGCTGGAGGTCACCGTTCCATGTGAAGGCCTGGCCGTTCCTGCCGTTACGCGTCGGGACGACACAGTCGAACATGTCGAGACCGCGGCCTATCGCCTCCAGCAGGTCAGGCGGGGTGCCCAGGCCCATCAGATACCTCGGCTTATCCTCCGGCAGGAGGTCCGCCGTATATCCGGCCACCTCGTAGATCAGGTCTTCCGGCTCCCCTACGCTCACTCCTCCGACCGCGTATCCGTCGAAGCCGATCGCGAGCAGGTCGTCCACCGCCTTCTTGCGAAGGTCGCGGTATGTGCTTCCCTGCACGATGCCGAAGAGAAGTTTGGAGTTGGGAGTTGGGAGTTGGGAGAAATGGTCTTTAGAGCGACGGGCCCAGGCGGTCGTCAGGTCGAGTGACTGCTCGACGTAGTCGCGGGCCGCAGGGTAATGGACACATTCATCGAGCATCATCATTATATCGCTCCCGAGGCCGTCCTGGATATCGATCACCTTCTCCGGGGTAAGGAAGTGTTTGGAACCGTCGATGTGAGAAGAGAATTCAACCCCTTCCCTGCTCAGCTTCCGCAGTACCGCCAGACTGAATACCTGATAACCGCCGCTATCCGTCAATATCGGCCCCTGCCAGCCCATAAATTTGTGGAGGCCTCCGGCCTTTCTGATCAGCTCTATCCCCGGCCTCAGATAGAGATGATAGGCGTTCCCGAGTATGATCTCGGCCCCGCATCCTTTCAACTCGTCGTTCGAGATCGCCTTGACTGTGCCCTGTGTGCCGACAGGCATGAATACGGGCGTATCGACCTCTCCGTGCGCCGTCACGAGCTTCCCCAACCTTGCCTTACTCGTCTTGTCTTTGTGAATGAGTTGAAACATTAAGTGTCACCACGTCACCAGGTCACCACGTCACCAGGTCACCGCTAAAATCTTTTACGGGTGACTTTGTGACCTTGTGACTTGGTGACTCTTTCATAATATCAGCATCGCGTCACCGTAGCTGAAGAAACGGTAACGCTCCTCTATCGCCTTCCGGTACGCCTCGAAAATGAACTCCTTCCCCGCAAACGCCGAAACGAGCAGTAAGAGCGTCGATTTAGGCAGGTGGAAGTTTGTGATCAGGTGATCAGCGACTTTGAACTTAAACCCTGGATATATAAATAAGTCGGTATACCCTGATTGGCTTTGGGCTTTGGGCTTTGGGCCGTGGACTGTGGACCGTGGACTATGGACCGTTCCAGCACAATGCTCGAGGACGCGCGTAGATGTCGTACCTACCGCAAAGACCTTGCCGCCGCGATCCTTAGTCCGGGCTACCGCTTCCGCCGTCTCCACGGGAAGCTCAAAATACTCCTTGTGCATCTTATGCCCTTCAACCTCATCGCTCTTTATCGGCGCGAACGTCCCGTAATTTGTATGCAACGTCACATATGATACCCTGACCCCTATACCCGATACCCTATCGAGCAGTTCTTCCGTAAAATGGAGCCCTGCCGTAGGGCTCGCTGTCGCGCCTTCGCGCGCGCTGTAAACGGTCTGATACCCGGACCTGTCGGATTCCTCGTCTTGCCTGTCTATGTATGGCGGCAGCGGGACATGGCCGGCCTCCTCTAATACCTCCCCGACCGGCCTCCCGAATCTTACGAACCTGCCGGCCTCGCCCCTGCCGAGGAGTTCGACCTCATCACCGGACTCGAGGGTTATCCTTTCGCCTTCTTTCAGCCGGCCGGAAGGCCTTATGAGCGCCTCACAGACCGGGTCCTTCTTTTCGAGGAGGAAGAGCTCTACTTTTCCGCCCGTCTTCCTCCTGCCGAACAGGCGCGCGGGGATCACCCTGGTATCATTAAGGACAAGGCAGTCGCCTTCATTGAAATACCCAGTTAAATCCTCGAATGTCTTATGCTCGATAGAATGGTTCGCGCGGTCCAGCACCATCAACCGGCACTTCTCCCGTTCCTTCGCCGGATGCTGGGCTATAAGTTCCTTCGGCAATGTGTAGTCAAAATCGGAGAGGCGCATCAGCGTAACTTGTCTGTCGTCGTGATCTCGGCGCCGGGGTAGTAATATGAGAGTATCTCTTCGACCTTCTTCCCCTTCCGTGACATGCCGAACGCGCCCCACTGGCACATACCGACACCATGGCCCCACCCGGAACCCTTGAATACGAGCGTGCCCCATTTTAACGAGAGATCGAACTTCGTGCTGCGCAGTTCGTTCGGACCGAGCATCTGCCTGAAGTCCTTCCCCTTCAACATCACCGAGGTATCCGCTTCGTCTTTTATCTCTACCTGCTCGACCCTGCCGGAACCGTTCTTCGAGAGCACCTTCACGGAGGATATCTCGCCTATATTATATCCGCCTGCGCTTAATCTGTTCTTCAGTTCCCACAACGGGATATCGGTCGTCCATTCGTAATGGGGCGAATTCCGGCAGTAGAGGCAAGGCCCGCCCTTGAGAGGAGGAAGGTCTATATTCCACAGGACGGAGGCATCTTCCGTATATCCGGCGCATGTTGCGTGATAGTATGCCGGGAATATCTTACCCTTATATGCCAGGACCTTGTCCTTCGTCAGGTCAACGGCCCTGGTGGTCGCCCATTTTTCGGATGCGCGGCCCCCGTAGACCTGGGAGTATATGTCATTACGGAGGTCGTACGGCTGAAGCCTGTTCTGCGACTTCTGATACAACGCGAACGTACGTGCCGCGATCGCCTGCGCCTTCAGGACTTCCATGGGCCATTTATGGGACACCTCATGGTACAGGACCCCGTAAAGATAGTCCTCTACGCCTATTTCGTTTATGACCATGATGCTCAGATCGTCCTTAAGCGCTATATGGACATTCCCCCTGAAGCGCTTTCCGTCGACGTAGATGTCGGCATCCTTGTATGCCTTCACCTTAACGGCCGGGAGCATTATCTCTTTAGCGCCTATTAATATATTGCCCCTGGACCCTGTCACCCCGGCCCTGAGGCGAGGCCCTTCCATTACGACCCTCTCTGAATTCGGCGCATATACCTTATACGGCCCTTTTATGACCAGGGAGATCCTGGGCCTGTTGTCAATTACCAGCACCCTCAATACGGACTGGCCGGTGTCAGGAATGGCCTGGGGCGCTCGGCCGGCGTATAATACCGATAAGAGGACGCATGTGATAACGGCGGCTCTTCTCATCTTCGCCTTAGGAACATCATAATTACGGAGATCAGGACAGAGATGATTATGGAGGTGGTTATGGGAAAGAAGAATGTAAAATTCTTTTTCTGTATATACAGGTCGCCGGGCAGCCGTCCGAACCAGGAGAACTTCCCTCCGAACGTGAATATGGCGCCGAGGACGATCAGCGCCGCTCCGAATATGATCAACGTCTTTCCTATCGAATTCATATATCCTGATTGTCCATGGTCCACAGTCCATAGTCCACGGTTATGCTCTCTTCTGTGGACCGTCGACCGTAGACCGCCGACCTTTCTTCGCTTTACGCGCCTCCGCCCGCTCTACTTCCGAAAAGAGGCATCCGCAGTAATTCTGGCAATAGATACCCTTTTTCCTGGCCGTCTCATGGGCCTCCCTGAAACCGGTCCTGAAATCCTTGTAGTAAAATTTCAGGCCGGCCCCGGCCGCAACCGACTCGCCCAGCTCTTTTATGACACCCTGGTCCTGGTAAGGGCTCCCCAGGAGAGTGGTCGTGAACGCCTCGAAACCGTTCTCCAAAGCCCATTTGGCCGTCTTCTCCAGCCGGAGCCACCAGCATACGGGACACCTGCTCTGGAGCGCCTCATTATATACGATATGCTGGAAATAGTTCTCTATATCGTAATCGCCATACAGGACATTGATGCCGGCATCGCCGGCGTAACGCTCGACCTCCTGCTTCCTCTTAAGATATTCCGAGTAGGGGTGTATGTTGGGGTTGTAGAAGAATCCCGCCAGCTTATGCCCGTCTCTCTTCAGGTCTTCTACGGGAAATATGGCGCACGGCGCACAGCAGATATGGAGCAGGATATTCATGGCGCTACTTGAACATCTCTTTCTGGCTCTCTTTCGACTTCAGGAACCCCATATGCTCGTACGCCGATCTTGTGAGCTCCCGCCCCCGCGGCGTCCTCTTCAGAAAACCGATCTTCAGCAGGAACGGCTCCACTATATCCACTATGGTGTCGGGCTCTTCGTTAAGCGTCGCGGCGAGCGATTCTATGCCTACGGGACCCCCGCCGAACGATTCGTACATAGCGCTCACCACCTTGCGGTCGACGCTGTCGAGACCCATGGAATCGACACCGTGGCTCTTCAGCGCCTCGAAAGTCGCTTCGAGCGTTATCCTGCCGTCCAGCTTCACCTCGGCCCAGTCCCTGACCCGGCGCAACAGACGGTTGGCGACCCTGGGGGACCCGCGCGCGCGTCTTGCGATCTCTTCCGCGGCGCTCTTCTCTATGGAGACATTCATGATCCTGGCCGAACGCGTCAGTATCCTGACCAGGTCTTCCGTCTCGTAGAAATCGAGATGGTAAAATAGGCCGAACCTGGACCTGAGCGGGGACGTGAGGAGACCGGCGCGCGTCGTCGCGCCTATAAGGGTGAAATGCTTGAGGTTGAATTTATACGTCTTGGCATATGGCCCCTTGTCCATGATGACGTCTATCTCGAAGTTCTCCATGGCCGGATATATGTACTCTTCGACGGAACTCGAAAGCCGGTGTATCTCGTCTATGAAGAGGATGTCGCCCTCTTCCAGGTTGGTCAGAAGCCCCACGAGGTCCCCGGGCCTGGTGATGGAAGGTCCGCTCGTGACCGTTATCCTGGTGCCCATCTCATGAGCGACTATGTGCGCGAGCGACGTCTTGCCGAGCCCCGGCGGACCCGAAAGGAGGATATGCTCAAGCGGCTCCTTCCGTTTCTTCGCCGCCTCCAGAGACACCTTGAGGTTCTCGACGATCTCCGTCTGACCCACGAAGTCTTTAAGCTTTGTCGGGCGGAGCGAGATATTGAGTATTATATCCTCTTCCGTCTCCTGGGGGGCGATGATCTTCTCCCTGCCGCCCTCCGCGATCTTCACCTTCTTATTATCGTGCTTGGCCATTTTCAGCTTTCAGCTTTCAGCTTTCAGCTTTCAGCAACTATCAGCTTTTGTTTTAGCTGATAGCTGTGAGCTGACAGCTGATAGCTATTTCCGTTTACTCCCCTTATACACCTCGTTCAATATCTCTTCACACGTCGATAGCTTTGAATTGCGCGCTACGGCCCTCTCCACCATCTCTTTGGCCTCCTGCTTCTTGTATTGCAGTTGGAGCAGGACGTTAACCGCCTCCGCCTTGATATCCTCCGCGGCCACCGGTCTAGGCTCGCCGTCATTGAATTTATCCTTTATAAGTCCGAACTTGCCTACCTTACCCTGAAGTTTTGCTATTATCTCGCGCGCCTTCTGCTCTCCTATGCCGGGCAGCGTCTTTAAAAGCGGCATATCGCCCCTGTCGATGGCATCCGCTATGACGGAGAACGACATGCTCAGCGCCTTGCACGCCGCCTTAGGCCCCACGCCCGAGACCTTTATGAACTGCTCGAAGAACTCCCTCTCTATCTCGTTCAGGAAGCCGACGAGCACAGGTATGGCCCTCGACGGGTCCATCTGGTAGTAGTGGTAGGTTATGAGCTCTATGGTGCCGTCGTCCCCCATGCCGTCCTCGATCGCGCGCATGACCGCCGGAGGGATGAGCACCTCATAAGAGATGCCGTTCACGTCTATTATGACGCTCGTCTCCTTCCTCTCCTTCACCTTTCCCGATATACGCGATATCATATTTTTCCTGGCAACCGGTAACTGGCAACTGGAACCTTTTCTATATAGCAATAGCTTATCGCCATGGCGAGCGCATCGCTCACATCTACCGGCTCCGGAGGTTTCCTCAGTTTGAGTATATTCTGGACCATGCGCTGGACCTGCACCTTAGAGGCCTGGCCGTTCCCGGTGACGACCTTCTTTATCCTCGTGGATGGATAATTGACAAGTTTTATATTGGACCTGCCGCACACAAGACAGGCCATCGCCCGCGCGTGGCCCATCAGTATCGCTGTAGTGGGATGCTGGTAGTGGGAATATATCTTTTCGAGCACCAGGACACCGGGCGCATATTCATCTATGATACCGGAGATGCCGTCGAATATCTTCGTGACCCTTTCCTGTATGGGGGTGTTCTTTTTGGTCCGTATCACACCGGCCTCGACGACCTTCATGGTACCGGCATCTATGAGGCCGTAACCGGTGGTATTCAGCCCGGGGTCTATGCCTAATATCCTCATTCTTCCTTCAATAATTCATCCGGTATGTCAAAATTGCCGTAGACGTTCTGGACGTCATCGTTCCCCTCGAGCTCATCCACAAGGTCCAGTATCCTCTTTGCGTCGTCGCCTACTACCTTGATGGTCGATTTGGGGATGAGCGTTATCTCCGCCGACTCCGTCTTTATCTTATTGTCCTCTATCGCCTTCTTCACCTTGTAGAAATCCTGCGGAGATGTCTTTACCCCGTAACTCTCGTCTTCGACCACCATATCTTCGGCGCCTGCGTCGAGGACGATCCCCATCAGCTTATCCTCGTCGATAGCCTCTTTATTCACGACGATATATCCTTTCTTCTCGAATATCCAGCCCACGGAACCGGCGCCCGCCATATTCCCGCCCTTCTTCGAAAAGATGGTCCTCACCTCGCTGGCGGTCCTGTTCTTGTTGTCGGTCAACGCCTCGATATAGATCGCCACGCCGCCCGGGCCGTATCCCTCGAGCGTCACATCCTCGTAATTCACGCCCTCGAGCTCGCCGGTGCCTTTTTTGACCGCGCGGTCGATGTTATCGGCCGGCATGCTCGCGTCCTTCGCCCTGTCTATGGCGACCCTCAGGCGCGGGTTCGTATCCGGGTTGCCGCCGCTCCTGGCCGCAACCGTTATCTCTTTGATCAGCTTCGTGAAGAGCTGGCCGCGCTTCGCGTCTGTAGCCGCCTTCTTGTGTTTGATCGTCGCCCACTTCGAATGTCCGCTCATGTTTCTCCTCTCGGTTTACACGTTACGCTTATTCTTCCGTCTCTTCCTTCTTCCCCTGTTTTGCCTTTTCGACGATCGTCGCCGTCAGGTTTGAAGGCACCACCTCATAATGAGAGAACGTCATCGTATATGTGCCGCGCCCGCCTGTTATGGACTTCAGTTCGTTCACGTACTTGTACATCTCTTCGAGCGGCACCTTCGCCTTTATCGTCTGGACGCCGTCTCCCGGCTCCATCCCCATGACCCTGCCCCGGCGCGAGTTCAGGCTGCCCGTTATGTCACCCATGAACTCCTCCGGCACCACGATGTCGACGTCCATGATAGGCTCAAGTATCACCGGCCTCGCCTTCTGCATCGACTCTTTGAAGGCCTGGCGCGACGCGATCTGGAACGCTATATCTTTGGAATCGACGGGGTGCGTCTTGCCGTCATAAACGATGGCCCTGACATCTACGACCGGGAAACCGGCCAGGACGCCCCCGTTCAGGGCCGACCTTATGCCCTTTTCGCAGCTCACCACGAAAGGCCTTGGGATCGCGCCGCCCACCACCTCATCGACGAATTCAAACCCGGTCCCGCGCGGGAGCGGCTCTATCTTCATCCATACCTCGGCAAACTGGCCGGCGCCGCCGGTCTGCTTCTTATGCCGGTATTGGGAATCCCCTTTACCTGTGATCGTCTCCTTGTACGCGACCTTGGGCGTGCCGAGGTCGACCTGTACGCCCGAACGGACCTTCATCCTGTTTATCATCATGCCTATATGCATGTCGCCCATGCCGTGGGCTATCATCTCCTTGGTCTGCTCGTCCCTGGTGACCTTGAACGTCGGGTCTTCCGCGGTCAGTTTGTGAAGGGCGTTCGATATCTTATCTTCATCGGAACGCGTCTTCGGCTTGAGCGAGAAGGATATGGCCGGCTCCGGGAACTGGATATCGTCTAACTTCAGAGGGTTCTTCTCGTCCCCTATGGAATCGCCGGTCCCGGTCTCCTTCAATTTTGACACGCACCCTATATCTCCCGCCTGCACCGAGTCCATCGATGCCTGCGACTTCCCGGATAGGGAAAATATCTGCCCTATCTTCTCCCTGGTGCCCTTCGTCACATTGTAGAAACCGGAGTTCGTCTGCAGCGTGCCGGAGAAGACCTTGAATATCGATATCTGGCCCAGGAACGGGTCCGAGAGCGTCTTGAAGACGAGCGCGGAGAACGGCCCTTTAGGGTTCATATCCACCTCGATCTTCTCGGAACTGTCCGGCCTGGTCGCGGTAACCCTGGGCCTGTCGGCAGGCGACGGCAGATAGTTCACTATAAGGTCCAGGGACTCCTTTATGCCTATCGCGCCTGTAGCCGAACCGCAAAGTATCGGAAAGACCTTGCCTTCGGAGATGCCCTTTTTGAGCGCGCCCTTCAGTTCGTCGGGCGCAAGCTCACCCTTCTCCAGGTACTTCTCGAGCAGGGCGTCATCGGTCTCCGCTACCGCCTCTGCCAGGCTGTCGGAGGCCGTCCTGGCCCCGGCCTTGGCATCTTCGGAGAGGCCTTCCATCCCCTGCCGCGTCACCAGGTTGGCTACCCCTTTGAAGGACGACTCCGTACCTATCGGGTATGTCACAAGGACACAGGCCTTGCCGAACTTTTTCTTTATGCCATCCACGCACTTTTCAAAGTCGGCATGCTCCTTATCGAGGCGGCTTATGAAGAATGCGCAGGGGATGCCTCTCTCGCGGGACAACTTGAATCCGCGTTCGGTCCCTATCTCTATGCCGCCGGTCGCGTTCACGACTATGACGCTCGTGTCCGCGGCCCTTAAGGCGCCCACCATCTCGCCGGCAAGATCGGTGTAGCCGGGGGTATCTATTATATTTATCTTCTTAGAGTTATAGACAAATGACATGAGCGACGACCCGAGAGAGCACTTGCGTTCCTTTTCGTCCTCATTGTAATCGGAAACGGTGTTCCCTTCAGCTATGCTCCCCATCTTGGGTATAGCGCCGGCGCCGTAAAGGACCGCCTCCACAAGCGACGTCTTCCCGCTCCCGGAATGTCCCAAAAATACCAGGTTCCTGATATCCTTCGCCTCAAATACCGCCATTGTCCGCTCTCCCTTTCTTTTTGCCTTTCAATGGAAATAGATGATAATAGTAATATTATATGGGCACCTCCGGAAAAGTCAAGGCAATAAGAAAGCCCCGGGAGATACAGCCTCCCGGGGCCTGGAATAGATGGCGCGGGTTACGCCGCCACCGCGAATTTAATGAACGCTCTGCGGAGCGTTTCGAGCTCTTCGGGCCTGGTGATATTGCAGACCTGGCCGAGCGCCCTTATTATATTCTCTACCGTGATGTCAAATATCCCGGCAACGTTCACATCCGGCATGGACTTTTCGTCTGCCACCCTGAAGTAATAGTAACGCGCTATACCCGTCACCTTTGCCATGATATCCGATACGGAGCTGCCGTATACTATCTTCTGGTTCTCGGGACGTCCCGAATTGAGCCTATCGATGAGAGCGGCCTGGGCGGCGGTTGCGGCTATGACGGCGACGCGGACGCCTGACTGCGTAAGCCGCGGAAGCGCTATACCGAGCCCCGGCTCGTACTCCTCTTTCCCTTCGACACGGCGGCCGAAAGTCGCCCTTTCCGAAAAGACGAGCATGGAGCGATCATCGACTCTTATATCTTGTCCCATCGTACACTCGTTCTTCCGCAGCGCCATGCCGAATTCCTCCGGCGTCCATCCGTTCTGGCTGTACCAGGCAGGGACGGCATCTTGTGCCTTCCCGAGCAGCGCTGAGGCTGTCTCAGACAATGGCATGACGCTATTCGCTCCGGCTATAACTGTTACGAGACCATAGTCCCCTCTCAAAGATACGACTACCCGTTCGGGCAGATTCCTGAATGCCGCTGAGGTAAGGAAGCCATTCCTCTTATTACTCGAATTGATCGTACGGCACATGCCGCGGAGTTTTTCTTTCTCTTCGCTCTGCTTTTCGTCTGTGAGGCCGGATAGCGACTCTACGGCATCACTCATCGAGATAGCTATCATAGCAAACCTGCCGTTCTCCAGCAATTCCCATGTCTCACGCTCCACCTCGGTAAAATTGGCCGGGAATTCATCTGACCTGACAAACTGGCCGATGCCCTTCGCGGGTTCGGGATTCGAGGTCCCCTCAACTCCGGGGTTTGCTTTCTTTGCTGCAGCTGCCGCGGCTTCGGCCGGTCCGAGCCCGTGCGTCCCCGACAGATACCTCCTCACGAACTCAGGCAGTTCCGTGAACGCCCTGGAGATCAGGAATACGTCCTTATTTGTACTGAAATTTATCACGCGGACCATCTCTCTCAACCTCGCCATCTCTATCTTCTGTTCATCCAGTCTTAATTCTGTATAATGCTCTACGATATGACGCAATATCCCTGCGACTTTATCAAACCTCCATATCCGCAATAGCCCTTCTATGGCCGAGCTATCTCTCGCACTGTACGATACCAGTATATCCGCGATAGCATCCATGCCTTTTTCCGTGACGGAATAACCATCTACCGCTCCTATCGGGCGCTTAACAAGATGACCTTCCGCTGCCAATGCGTCTAGGTCCCGCCGGGTCTGCGAATCATTCTTCATATCTTCAGGCAGACCGGGCATCCCAAGCCTGGGAAAACGGCTCTTCACCTCATTATATTCCGACCTGAACGCAGCAAGAGTAAAATCTCTCTTATCTATTGACAGGGAAGTGCCTTTCAGCGTCATCGACAGCGCGATGACCGTGAGCGCGCCCCGGGCATCCCTGAACGGCTTCTTACCGAACTGCCCGTTCGCGTCGCGCGGCTGTTCGTCCGGAGACATCTGCGGAACGAGGAATGCCACAAGCTCCTCGACCGGCTCGAAGCTTGCACCCATTACGTAATTCGGCCTGAGGTCAAGCAGACGCTGGAAGTTGCTCGCGTTGTCGCGTGAGCGTATCACGATGACGACGCTCCCGAGCTCCACGCCCGCCTTTATCTCGACCTTCCCGTCCCCGACCACCAGGAACTCGTTATCGGCAAGATTACCCGTCTCTTTTATATTCTTGGTGACATCGTACTTCGATGCGATCGCCTTATCGACGTCATACCCGGTCACCGTCACCCAATCGCCGAGGCCGAGGAGGTTCACTTCCTCCTGGACACCTTTTTTATCTGAACCGGTTATGATATTTATAACCACGCCGCGCGCGGCCAGCATCCTGACGAATTCAACGCCTCCGGGGACGAGGAACGCTCCCGGCTGGACAGCCCCGCTATCGACGAGCCCGAGGCGGTAGTTCCTGACCGCGAAGAGCTTCTCCAGGTACATCTTGCAGAAATAACGTCCCGGCTCCGACTCGACCATGGGCCTGCCTTCCGCCGCCTCTTTTGCGCGGCAGTAGTCGAACGCCCATTGGAAGATCGCCCCTTTGCCTCTCTTTATCGCCTCGTCGCATGCCCGGCCGAACTGAGTCGGCGTCGGCTCTCCCTTCGTCTCCTCTATCATACCGCGTGCCCAGATCATCGCTTCGCGCGAGATCTTGCCCTGATCGACGAGACGCCGCATGGCCGGAGTCATGATATCGCTATCGAATCGTATATCATCTATATCCTTAACGCTGTCTATAAGGTCATTGAACTCCTCTTCCGTCAGTTCCTTACCCTCGATGATCGCGGCGACTATGGGCGTCATTATCCCTTCCCACCCTTCGCGTATACGCGATATTGTACCGTCCCAGTCGAGCGCCGCGACCTTTATGTTGATACCTTCCATGGGACGAAGCGCTTCGAGCTGCCGCGGCGATCCGCCGGCGGCTGCCGCTTTCTGCGGGACCATGTCAGCCGCCGCCGCGGCTATTATCGCCGCGCCTACGCCGGAGCCATCCTCGGTCATCACTATCTCGATATTATCGGAGACGTTCTCGCCGGCCCCGGAGTCGAGCAGCTCCCTCAGGGCCGCCCTTATCCTCTCCTTGAAATAAGGATAATTTTTGTAAAGAGATCCGTCGACTGCCGCAACATGCTTCCGCGAGATGGCCGGATCCATCTTCCTTATTACCGCGACTATCGCCGCGGCGGTGACACGGGCGGCCTTTGTCGAAACGAGCTCGCATACCGACTTTACAAGGCGGCGGTCTTCCACCGTGGAATTATTGACCCCAAACTCCGCGAGGAGTGATCCCACGCCTTCCAGGTCTTTCGAATCATCGGACTCGATGGCGGACATATGCTCCGTCAGAAAACCGTCTTTGCCCATTTCGGCCGGCACCGTGTTGAAAATAGGCGAGGAAACACCTCCAAAGAGAAGGTTGTTGGATATGAGGCGGGCCATTATAATGCGCGCGATCTCGCCCAGATACATGCCGGAGACCATCTTCTCCAATAACTGCCTTCCGCTATTATTCGATTCCAGGTCCAGGACAAAGTCCCAGGGGGTGCGCGGGACAGAGTCAAAGTTGCCCCATTCCATGTTTATCATCATATTCTGTCTGGAGAGTCCGTCATCTACCCACTTGGCGATCTGGCCTATAGGAAGCCAGAAGGCCGCGTTCGTACCGGTGCCGAGGATGATCCCCATGTCGCAGTCAGGGTCCTGGTACCTGGCGGTGGCGAGCGTACCTACCGTATCGTTACAGAGCGCCGCTACCTTTACGCTGCCGGGCGCTTTGCGGTCAAGCCCTGCCTCAAGAAGTTTCACAACATCATTTCCGACCACACCGCTCGTGGTCCAGCCTTTTGTCCATTCTTTGTGTATACCGGAAGCTGCCCCGGTCTGCTCTACGGGGAAAGACCATGTAAGACCCAGTTTTATCTCCCTGTCGAGCGGCATACCCTGCGCCGCCATGAACGATCCTATCGACCCGGCGATAAAATCGAAGAGTTCTTCGGCTGTGCCATGCATGTGCCTCTCTTCGAATTTGAATTTGCCGATATCACCGACGATCGAGAACCTGCCGTTGCCTTCAAGCCGGACCCTCAGTACGCGGAGGTTCGTCCCGCCCACATCGACCCCCAGGTACTCTCCGGTCTCCCGGCCTGTAGGCACGCCTACGAAGGCGGGTAGCATCTTGAGAGAGCTCGGCCTGGCGGCGAGACCTGAATCCATCTGATCCATCATGCCTGACTGTACGCGCTCCATATCCTCAGGAGAAACGGTCATCTGTCTGGTAAGATATGAGCGCGCTTCAGCGGCACCTTCCGGCAATTGCGAATGAACATCCAGGATCTCTCTGTATAATATACGCCCGGACCGGGATGAGACGGCTCCGGCCGGCTTATCTTTAAATCTGTTCAACGTCTCGAAGCCAAGGGCGCCTACGGAGGCGAAGAAGCCGAAGCGCTCCCTGTCGTCAGGTATGGTCCTGATCGCGTTCTCGTTGTAATATCCGAAGCCGAAACGGCGTTCCATGAACTCGTGCCCTACGAGGAAGTCGCCGCCCTGCCTGAACTGCGGGTACTGCGCTACGCGCGCCCTCTCCTCGATGAACGGCATCGTATCCTTATTGATGTCGACGCCGCTGAAGACCTTCAGCCCGAACTCCTCGGCTAGCGCCACTACGCCCTTTATCTCTTCATCCGTATTCCTGTGCGGCATTATGGCTATACCCAGTACGCCTATCGACTTCAGGTACGGGAAGAGCTCCCGCAGGATATTCTCTTCGTCCGTGCCGTTGCGCTTGGAATCGCCGAGGTACGGATAGACGGGTACACCGCCGGCCGCTATTATGGAATCTACAACGTACTCCATCGACGGGCACTCTTCAGGGTCCGGGGCGATAAAGCATGAAACCGGGGATCCCGGCTTCAGGAGGCCCCCCCTCAGGATCTCCATGTCGCTCTCTTCATTGTCGATATTTTCCTCTTCTCCGGCGCTCAGTTTACGGCCCAATACGGCCTCGTAAGCGTTCTTGCGCGCCTCGCCCCTTCCGTACCGGTCGTTGATCACTATGGCAAGCCCCATCATGAGATGGCGGTCTGTGCAATTTCCGTTTTCCGCCAGGGCGGAGACATCCTCTTCATAAGGCACCATGACATCGAGGCCTGCGGCCCCCATCCTCTTGTTTACCTTCTCTATCATGGCGCGGTTCCTTCTCTCCTTGGATGCCCGTACCTTTTCGAGCATCTCCAGGATGGCCGGGTGCCTTCCGTCGGGCAGGGCATGGCACAGGAAATATGCCATATTCGCTATCCCGGGCGCATTGATGACATGCTTCGCGAATCGTTCCGGCATGCTCACGCGCATCTCGAAACCGGAAGTCACCTGCTGGCCCAGGAGTCCGGCCGCCGCTAGGAATGAAGGGATGCCGTCCGTCGTATCGTGATCGATGATACCAACGTTCCTTAAACCGCCGCGTTTTGCCCAGTAGGCGATCGCTTCAGGGTAATAAGGGCTGAATGAGAACTTGCTGTGGACGTGTACGTTATTCTCCTCCGTCTCCGGGGCACAGATGATCTCTCCCCTCCTTATCATGCCGTTCAACTGTTTGAGAGCGCGGACCCTCTTGTCGGCGTCGCGCGAATAGAGCAGCGCCTCGAGCCGTGCCTGCTCGTCCGAAGCGATCGCCAGCGCGAACGGCATCATATCCTTTTTCTTCAACAGGCTGGCGCGCAACTCTTCACGGTAGAGCGGCGGACTATTCGTCAGGATATAAGGCAGGTGCCTCTCCTTGAATATCCGTTCCGCCCTCTGGACATCACCCATCTCGGCCACACCTTCTCTCAAAGCCAGTGCGCATGCCGCGTAATCTTTCGCCTTGATATGGTTGTAGAAACTCTTTACCGATATATCGCTTCCGAAGCCATAATTCTCAAGATCCTCCAATTGCGCTTCGAACACAAGCATTTTTTTATTGAACGCGCGAAGCGGCTCTTCGCCTATACTCCCGCCGCCTATTCTCTCACAGGTAAGCGCGCCGCAGACGGTGGCGCCTTTCGCCGCCTCCTTGGGAGTCATACCTTTGGCGAAACCATAAGCCATATAAGCACTGTAGCTGTCGCCTGCGCCTGTGGTATCGGCGATCTTCACGCCCCGTACCGCAGGCATATGAAATCTCTGCGCGGCTCCGGACACACCTTTCCCGGATATCGCTACTTCGCTCCCGCCCTCTCCGAGCTTAAGGAAGACGGCCGGGATACCGAGCGTTTCGCCAAAGAATTGAATGATATCCCCAGTCTCCTCTTTGCCGGATATTTTACGGGCTTCTTTTATGCTGGGTGTGAGATAATCCAACTTAGACATGGCCTCCCGGGCCTTGGGCGATCCCTCCAGGCCGTACAGGTCCACAACCGTGTCCCATCCTACCTTGGCGCCCATCCTCTTTGCCCTGTCTATCAAGCTGCCTATCCGGGGCATAAGCTGTTTATTCAACGCGATGCCGCCGAAGTGCAATACCGAACATCTCAGCGCCTCATCCGGTATATCGGCTTCGGTCAGATATTCATTTGCGCTGCCTAAAGATAGATTATATGCTGTCTCGCCGGTATCCTGGTTTGAGAAGATCAGGTTCGTCGAGGTGGAGACATCTTTGACTACCCTGATGCCGGTTGTATCCATCCCCTTGTCCCGCATCAACTTGATCAGGCCGTGCCCGAGCTCATCGTCTCCTACGGCGCCTATCAACTTAACGCGCGCGCCGAGCTCATTAAGGACCATCGCGGACGCAAAGCCGGGGCCCCCATACGTCACCTTCAACCGACCTCTCAACTCAGACGTAAGACCGTTCAGATAACCGTCCGTAGCCTCTGACGGAGGGGTGACAAATACCTTGTCGCCCTTCCAGGCAAGCCGCGGGTCTGAAGGCAGCGGATACTGGCTATCCTTCCCCAGAGGCACGATTATGTCAGCCACAATGCTCCCCACTACCGTTATGACAGGCGCATCAGGCGGGTAAGTGCGCATGACGGCAGGAAGCGGCGCCGATAACGGTTCCCGGGCAAACTCCTTCATCATCTCTATGACTTCCTGAGGATCTTTTGCCGGGGCCGTCTTCTCTGCCGGGACACCTATGATATTGGCCATCTCCCGAGATGCCGGGGCCACCGTCGCAATAACCCCTCTTATTCTCGCGATAAGCGAAGCTTCCCCCTCACCTCTCTCTATACCATTTAGCACCGCCGGGGCCATGCCAAGAAGACCCGTAAGAGCCGACTTTCTGACGTAAGCTATCTCTCCTCGTTTTATTGAATAAGCGAATTCACGGTCGTAGGCACCTTTATCATCCAAGACCTTAAGCGCCCTGAGGGACTCTTCCTCGACATCGGACACTATAGCACCGGCCCTCCCTGCGATATCACGCAGCAGATCTCCCAGAGGCAAAGACGCCTCCTGAGGATCGTATGAGATCCCGGCATCGGCCGCCGCCTTGAGCGCAACCTGCCGCAGAAGATTCTCCACTCTCTCTCTGCCGTTCTCGGACCGGAGGATCGCCATCTCTCGGACCGCGGTATCCCTGCCCGACTCGGCCGCCGTTATCTCTTCTATCTCTTTCCATCCCGCGATCGTTACTGCGTACTTTCCCCTGTTCGGCATCCTTAAAAATCCTGCCCTTACCAGCTTGTTGAGATCGTCTCTTGCGGTCGTCTCTGATGGGCGGCCGAACCCTAACCCCGGATGCGCCGCGCGCACCTCGTCATGGCCTTCCCTGTACTGCTGGGTAGTGACAAAACCCACATTATTCAGCAGCGTCTGCAGTCCCTGAGAGAGCGCGAAGACCTTTTTGGCGTCCTCCGGGCTCTTGCCCGGTTCTGTCGGCCTTCCGACCCTTCCCGTGCCGTCTGACGAGCCGCGGCCGGTCCGAGGTATACCGCCCTCTGTAACGTAGCTTGTACCGTGCTCGGTCGCGATCTTGCGGCTCGTTTCATATTCATCCCGTCTGGCAGTCCTTATGCTCTCGTCGTCAAAACTGTATACAGCGCTCTTGAGCGGGACCGCAAGCTTGAAATCTGAAAGAGGGTTCTCCTTTAGATATTCAGGAAAACCGGGAAACCCCAACGCCGCTCCCTCGGTTAATCTATATGAGGCCATTCCATTTGTATTATGCTTAATTAGATATAGCACCGCCCTGATGCCTTCCTTCGTGATCCTGTAATGGCCGGGCCTGATCATCTTGATATAATCGGCTTCTATAAGCGCCTTCCTGTCCCTCTGCCGCGTACGTTCGCTCACCTCAAATCCGGCAATATGCCCTATTTGCAGCTGGTCAAAGTCGGTAAATCCGACTGCAACGAAGAAACGATCCGGATCCTCACCAAACATCATGAGCATGTCAACGGGGCTCCCGCCCGGCTTCTGCTGGCCGGCCCTATATATTTTTGCGGTCTCCGGCGTCTCGCTCTTTGCTTCCCCAACGCCGGTCATCGCGGTGACTCCCGGACCTTGCGGCTGCACTACAGCGGGGCGAAGCATCCGGATCTGTTTAACCACCTCGGGAGCCATATTTCTATTGACGTCACATATCCTGTAGAGAGCGTTAGCGGCACTTTCGAGGACGTCCGGCGCCATTTCGCCATTGAACAACAGTATCCTCATAAGAACCCCTATGCGCCTCGGGTCCGCCGTATTGATGCCCTGTTCCCTGGCAATTTTTTCAAGTTTTTCCCTCATATCCTGCGGGATGTCTGCAACGGCTGCTGCTGCCGCAGCTTCCGGTTTCGCGAGCAGGCGCATGCGGAAGAGTTCCGCATATACGGTTTTGGCCTTATCCGGCGCTACGCCTACCTGTTCCAGTTGTCTTACGCCTATGTCCATGCTGGACACTTCGCCCTTGCTTATCGCCTCAAGGACTCTCACCCTGGCCGCATCTTTGGGATCGATGCCGCACTCTACGGCGATCTGGGCTATCGATCTTGCCGCCGGCGCAGCTTGCGCAATCGGACCACTTGCACCCTCTGGGCCTTTGCTCTGTTTTTGGCCCCGGGCCGCCGCAGCCGGTTTGGGCTCCACCGCGGGTTTGACGGCCTCTCCTGTCCGCAGGTCATACATGACCGGGGCGCGATTCTGCCCCGCCACCCTCAAATATTTTGAATCGTTGCTGAAGATCGCCCCATTTGAGGCATCGATATCTTTCAGGATCGCTCTTCCGTCCTTCAGATCGATCACCATCGTACGGGATGTCCCGGAATTGGTGATCGCGGCATATGCGCCGTCGGGACTGACGATGCCTGTTTCGCCTCTATCCTCAAGGCCGTAGATCCTTTCAAATGAATCGCTGCCCTTTGTCCTGACGAACTTTGAGTCCCCGGTGAAGACGGCCCCGCTCCATGCATTGACATTCTCAATGAGAGGCCTGCCGGCCATGATGTCAAATACGGTTGCCCGCGATTCAAGATCTATCAAGAGGAGATACCTGCCGTTCGGACTGACGAAGTAACCGTTCTGCGCATCCTTGGCTTTTATTACGATATTACCCTGTGGGTCAAGGACGGATATTATTCTTGACGTGGGCACCAGGACCGTATACCCGGATACGGTCTGGAATATGGCCCTAATACCATCCTGTCTTATATTCAGCTCCCTGATCACGCGCACAGGCACGTTGACCCCGCCCATATTGACAACCGGTTCCGCTCTCTTCCCGTGGCCGAAGATCCCGGCGTAGTCGCGGGTCTTGAGGTTGGCATCGAGGTCCGCAACGGCGTATTCTCTCATATTGAGCGTATGCGGTTCGCCGCCCGCCCTCAGCGCTTCCTGTATACGCAGACCTTCTCTATACCTGTCGTCTATCTCGTTGACCGGGCTCTCACCGTCAAACCGCAGCACGGGGCATCCCAGCATGACACCTATCTCGTGAGCGAGGAGACGTTTTATCTTATTCACCGTCTCCCGCCTTTTAAACTCCGCCGCAGGTGATCTCTCTCCGCTCATCAGTGCCGCAACCTCGCGCTCCTCCAGGAATATGTGGACAGCTCCGTTACTTGCATGGGAATGGGCGATCACCTTCTTCTCCTCCCCGTTCCGCGCGACCACCGTTACTTTATTATTGTCAAGCATATCCCTGACATCACCGGTCATTGGGATAATGTAAAGCGGCCGCCCTTCGACCGACGCGCTGCCTTTTATTATCAAACCGGCAATTGCGCTTATCTCCTTTACGTAACCCCGGGCCGACTCTGCAACAGGAAGAGCCAGACGGCTCTTGTGGGCAAAATCTATTACGATGTCGTAACGCTCGTGTTGCATATAATTACTGATGGCGGCGGTGTTAGTGCCGACGCGGACTGGCAGGGAATCGCGGAGCACTATGGCTCCTCTTAATCCATCCAGCTGTTCATCTGTAAGGAACTCTACGGGGAACGGATCACCCGCGTTACGGACAGTTGAGAAGACCAGCTGATAGTTATAGGTCTTGCCGCCCTTATTCACAGAGACGGGGACCCTGAATATGTGCCCGCCTACCGGTTCGACCTGGTTGAAGAATGTCCGTATCTTTGCCGGTTGCAAGATCGTCTTCTCCGGGATCTCATGGACAGCCTCAAAGCGTTCGAATGCCTTCCTTATCACGCCGATATCGGTGGCCCTGTCGATCTCCGTCAGTTTGTCCAGCTCCACGAGGTCCATCTGGAGGGCAATGCGGGCAAGGGCGATATTCTTGTAGTGAGGGGAATCATCGCCGAGGTCGTCAAGCACAAGCGCCGGCGCGAGGTTTATGCCGCCGCCCGAGCCGCTCATAGCGAACGCGTCTGTGCCGAGGCCGACGCTCGAAAATAAGAATGACAATGCCGTAACCAGCGATATCAATTTCTTCATCATTTTACTTCTCCCTGTTTTGAGGTTTATTTAACTTTCTGTTCGACTTATTAAAATCACTTACTAAATTAAAAAACTGCCTGGCATGTTCGCCAAGCAGTTTTTGGTTAGTCAAAGTGCAGTTAAAAAATTATGTTACAAATATACATTATGATATCGAAATCGTCAAGCACCTATTTTATATCTTAACGATATTGCCAAAATCTCGTCGCGAGAATGAGAGGTTGACAAATCCATGGCTTAATCTATAATAGCGGAATGGTGAAGATAGGGTCGGTGAATATCGATACGAACATTTTTCTCGCGCCGCTTGCGGGCTGCACGGACCTGGCATTCCGGCTGATCGCCCGCGAACACGGCGCGCGCTTCTGCTTCTTCGAGATGGTCGACGCCAATACCTTCTTCCACGGCACGTACAGGAAGACGCTCATGACGCTCAAGACAACATCCGAAGACACGCCCGTCGCCGCCCAGCTGCTCGGCTCGGACGCCGGTATGATGGTCGTCGCGGCGAAGCGGCTCCTCGATGTCGTAAATGTGCCTTTCATAGACGTGAATGCCGCCTGCCCCGCGAGGAAAGTGATCAGGAAAAAGTCGGGCGCATATCTCCTGCAGGACCCGGCGGCGCTCGGAAAGATAGTGAAGGAGATGGCCTCCTCCCTCCCCGTCCCGGTGACGGTAAAGATGCGGTTGGGCCACACGAGTAAAGATACGCCCCATATCGTAAAGGTCGCCGAAAGATGCGAAACGAGCGGCGCATCCGCGTTATTCGTCCATGGGAGGACCGGCGCAGACGGCTACAAGGGCGACATCGACTACGCGGCAATACGCAGGATAAAGGATGCGGTGAAGGTCCCCGTATTCGGGGTCGGGAATATCTGGACGCCGGAGATGGCAAAGAGGATGTTCGACGAGACGGGATGCGACGGCATATGTGTAGCCAGGGGCGCGCTGGGGAATCCCTGGCTCTTCAAAAGGATAGAGCGCTATCTTGAAACGGGCGATATCATCCCGGAGCCGGGTGTCGAGACGGTCAAAAAGATACTCAAAAGACACCTTGCATACATCAACGACCTTAAGACGGTCCCGGGACGTTCCATGGTAGGATACATGCGGAAGGTCGTCATGTGGTATATACGCGGTTTCCCGAATGCAAGGCGGATCCGCGAAAAGGTGTGCTCCGTCAAGACATACGACGGTATGCTCGCCCTTGTAGATACGGCCTAAAAATTCTCCGCCAGCACCTCGTAGAACGACTGGGGGTGCTTGCACGCCGGACATTCCTTCGGCGGCTCATTCCCCTCCATGACGTAGCCGCAGTTCGTGCAATGCCACTTCACGGCCGTCTTCTTCCTGAAGACCTCTTTATTCGCGACATTGGCGATCAGCCGCCTGTACCTCGATTCGTGGAACCTCTCAACCTTTGCTATCTGCTCGAACGACTGCGATACTTCAGGAAAACCCTCTTCCTTCGCGATACGGCCAAAATCCGAATAGAGCGTCGTCCATTCAAGCTTCTCCCCTGCCGCCGCAGATTCCAGGTTCGACTTCGTATCCCTTATGGCGCCGGCAGGATATACGGCCGTGATCTCGACATCGCCGCCCTCGAGATGCTTGAAGAAGACCTTCGCGTGCTCCTTCTCGTTCTCCGCCGTTTCGGTAAAGATATTGGCTATCTGCTCATACCCTTCCTTCCGGGCGGCGCTCGCAAAGTAGGTATAGCGGTTACGCGCCTGCGACTCGCCTGCGAACGCCTTCAACAGATTTTGCTCCGTCTTCGAGCCTTTGATCGATTTCCCCATCTTTTATGCCCCCTTTTTTAACCTTCTATCTTCTCCATCTCTTTGCCGCAGCAGACGAGCGTCCCGCCGCCCACCTCGGTCACCACCACCTCATTGCCGCATACGTTGCACCTGTACTTCTCACCCGTCTTCTCCACTGCCATAGAGCACCTCGCATTTAGTTTAAATATCTACCCCTTACATACTCCGCCCAGCGGCGCCCGAACTCCTTCTCGGACATGAGAAATTCATCGTCTATGGCGTTGGCTATATGCTGCCCCGTTGCCATCCTGTCAAGGAGGGCCCTCAAGCCGCCTATGCCCCAATTATCGATGACATATCTTACCACAGTATACGATAAAATGTAACAGGCGCGCATGTCCGCATCTTTGGCGCCGTCTTTGAAGGCCCTGTCAAGCGCGTCGATGGAAAGATACGGGAGGATATCACCGGACAGGGACCCCTTTGCCTCATCTTCGCGCCCCTTGAGGCCTTCCCATGTCGCTATCCCTTCGCTGAACCATACCGGGCAGTTGCCTTTGGTCTTTGCCGATACTACGGCGTGCGTATATTCATGGTACAGGTACCTGCCGAGCTCTTCATCGTCCGCGGTGTCCCGGTAGAATGGCATCCTTATATTTCCGTCGTAAAAGGCGCGCACGGCCCCCGGCACTTTGAATATCTCCCTGAAATCGTCTTCGGAATAGAAGAATACGGTCGTCTTTGCCGAAGGGAAATAAGCCAGGTCCTTGCCTATATCCATATATGCGCCGGAGAGTATGCGGCTGACGCGCCCGATCTCCACCGAGAGGCCCCTGCCGTATACGATATTGAAATTGGGCAGCTCGATCTTCTCTTTTGAAGCCGCCAGCCCCGCCTCTTTCGCGGCCTTTTCCAGGTCTTCCGCAAGGGTCTTGTCGGCGGGGTCCATGGCAAGTCCGCGGGCCCAGTAAAAAGCGGCGGTTTCAGGCTCATTGCGCCTGTAATAGATGTCGCCGATGAACCGCAGGATGCGCGCGTCGGGATATGCGAGTTCGGCCCCTTTCAATAAGAATATCGCTATCTTCTCCCGCCCTTCCTTATATTCGCCGAAGGCATCGTTAAAGAGCGATATGCCGAGGTTACGCGAAGCTGCCGCCGAACCTTCGGTAAGCGTCCTGGCTTCCCGCAGGTCCGTTATGGCCCCCGCCCAGTCGCCTGAGCGGGCCCTCTTGAGCGAACGGCGGGCCAACATGAGCGCCAGGTTCTGGCCCGTGTGCGCGTTGGGCAGGACTTCGCGGGCCTTTGCGAGATATTCGACGGCGCGGTCATGGTCGTCCTTTTCGGCGAAGCTTGCCGCATATTTTGAATAGGCATATATGAGGCCGAGTTTTATCTCCCTGTTATCCGGAGACGCCTCGTACGCTTTTTCGAATGAGCCGACCGCTTCTCTATACTTCCCCTTATCGAGAAGGTCGTCGCCCTTTCGCACGTATTCGAATGACCCGGGTGTGCTGCGGAGGAAGGCGCGGCTGCCGGACCTGTATACCAACACCAGGGCGGCAAAGAGTAGAACGGCTGTTACTACAGGCACTTTTTTAAATAGCATATGAGCGGGCGCGGAAAAACAAGTTTATTGGGTCTGCGTCTGCGGCTGGAGATCGCCTGCGGTGCCGATATTCCTGACTTCGAGCTTCGGGTCGATCTTCTTCAGGAGCCCTTTAAGGACCTGACCGGGCCCTATCTCGAGGAAGGTCTTTATGCCGCTTGCGGCAACGGCCCTTATCGATCTTTCCCAGAGCGTCATCGAATTGACCTGTTTTATAAGATTATCTTTTATCTTCACGGGGTCGGCCTGGACCGCGGCGTCTACGTTACTTATGAACGAGCACTTCGGCGGGAGTATCTGGACTTTGTCGATGAAATTCTGCAGCTTGTCGCGGGCGCCGGTCATGAGCGAGGAATGGAACGGCCCGCTCACCTCAAGCATCAACACCCTCCTGGCCCCCTTCTCTTTGGCTAAACTCGCCAGGAGCTCTATATTGGTCGTCTTGCCGGATACGACCACCTGGCCCGGGCAGTTGAGGTTCGCGACCTCGCAGCCGATCCCTTTACATAGGCCTTCGACGGCCTGAAGCTCCATGCCTATGACGCATGCCATCTTGCCAGGCGTCTTCCGCGAAGCGTCCTCCATCAGCTCCCCCCTCTTCCTGACCAGGAGGAGGGCATCCTCGAACGAAATGCTGCCGGCCGCTACGAGCGCCGTATATTCCCCCAGTGAAAGGCCCAGGCAGAACTTAGGAGAGAATTCTGCCGCGAGGCCTGACGCCTCATATGCCCTTAGGGCCGCGATACTCGTCGTCAATATCGCCGGCTGGCTGTTCTCGGTCGTTGCGAGTTCCTCCTGCGGTCCATCAAAACATAACTTCTTCAGGTCAAATTTAAGGAGGGTGTTCGCCTTATCGAATATGTCCCGGGCCGCAGGGAATGATCCATACAGGTCCTTGCCCATCCCCACGTATTGCGCCCCCTGCCCCGGAAATATATATGCCGCGTCTACCATTCTATTACTATCGCTCCCCATGTCAGCCCGCCGCCGAAGGCGTCGAGCAGTATCTTGTCGCCTTTTTTGATGCGCCCTTCTTTGACCGCTTCGACGAGCGCCACCGCGCTCGAGGCCGCGGACATATTCCCGTACTTCTCTATATTAAGGTATATCTTCTCTTTGCTAAGCCCCATCCGTTTCGCGACCGCTTCGAGTATCCTTATATTCGCCTGGTGAGGTATGACAAGGCTTATATCTTCCGCCTTGAGGTTGAGGGGCCTTGTAGCGTTGAGGGCGGCGTCCGCCATGACCCTCACTGCGTGCTTGAAGAGCTCGGCGCCGTTCATCTTGATGAAATGGAGCCTGTCTTCGATCGTCTTCTTCGTAGCGGGTATCCTCGAACCGCCGGCCGGAAGTTTTATCAGGTCGCCCGCCTTGCCGTTCGCGCCCAGGTGCACGGAGAGTATCCCGCCCCGTTCCACGGGGCCCAGGACCGCCGCGCCCGCGCCGTCGCCGAATAGGACGCACGTGGAACGGTCGCTCCAGTCGGTCACCGAGGAAAGCTTTTCGGCGGCCACCACCAGGGCGTGCTTGTAGGCGCCTGAGCTTATGAACTGATTGGCGATAGCGAGGCCGTAGATGAATCCGGAGCAGGCTACGCTTATGTCAAAGGCCGGGACCTGGCGCGCGCCGAGCTTCTCCTGCACGAGGCAGGCCGTAGCCGGGAAGAACATGTCAGGGGTGATCGTAGCTACGATGATGAGGTCTATGTCTTCGGGTTTCAACTTTGCGTCGCTCAGGGCGCGCCTCGCCGCCTCGGCGGCCATATCGCTCGTCGCCTCATCCTTCCGGGCGATCCTGCGCTCCTTGATGCCTGTCCTCGTCGTGATCCACTCGTCGGTAGTGTCGACCATGCGCTCCAGTTCCGCATTGGTCAGAACCTTCTCCGGCAGATACGCACCCAGCCCTATGATCCCGACTTTTTTCGTCTCACACATATCTCAATAGCTCTCCAATTCCTCGACTATATGCTTATTCACATCCTGCCGCACGAACTCTGCGGCGACCCGTATCGCGTTCTTTATCGCCTTGGGCGACGATGACCCGTGGCTTATGATACAGCTGCCGTCGACTCCGAGAAGCGGAGCGCCGCCGTATTCTGAGTAGTCCATCTTCTTCTTCAGTTCGTTGAAGGCCGAGCTCGACAGGACCGCCCCCACCGTTGCTATGATGCTCGACTTTATCTCTTTCTTCAGGAGCTGCATGATCGTGTCCACGACGCTCTCCGAGACCTTCAGGATCACGTTGCCGACGAACCCGTCGCATAATACTATGTCCGCCTTCCCGGAATAGATATCGCGGCCTTCCATGTTGCCTATGAAATTCAGCTTCGACTCGCTCAAGAGCGTGTGCGCCTCTTTTATGAACTCCGTCCCCTTCGTCTCCTCCTCGCCGACATTGAGAAGACCGACGGTCGGATCATCCTTATGCAGTATATACCGCGAATAGGCGTCCGACATGATGCCGTACTGCAGCAGATGTATCGGCTTCGGATTTATGTTGGCTCCTACGTCGATGATGAGCGAGGTCCCGGTCAGGGCCGGGATCACGATCGCGATGCCGGCCCGCTCTATGCCGGGCAAGAGCCTCAGTGAGAGCGTCGACGCGCAAACCACCGCGCCCGTATTGCCGGCGCTCACGAATGAGTCCGCCTCGCCGTGTTTCAGGAGCTCCAGACCTACGACTATCGAGGAATGCCTCTTACGCCGTACCGATATGGCCGCCGGTTCGCTCATCTCGATCACTTCGGGCGCGTGAAGTATGGAGACCTTATCGGGTTTGCCTCCGTGTTTGGCCAGTTCCTCATTGATGCGCTTCTCGTCGCCGACCAGCACGATGTCGTGCCCGAACTCCTGCATCGCCTGGATCGCGCCTTCGACCTCTACCGCCGGGGCGTTATCGCCGCCCATTGCATCAAGGACTATCTTCATGCCTTAGCCTCTTCGTTAAATATACCTTGTCCTACTTCTTCTTCTCCACCTTCTCTTCGATCACGACCACCGGCTTCCCCTTGTAAAAACCGCAATGGGGACAGACCCTGTGCGGGAGGCGCGGCTTTTTGCAGTTCGGGCAGACGGAAAGGTTCTGCATATAGACCTTACTGTTCGCGCTGCGCCGCTTATCGCGCCTCGACTTCGAATGTTTACGTTTAGGCAGTGCCATCTCAGACTCCTTTTTTTATTATCTCGTACGTGTCCCTCGCGATAAGCAACTCCTCATTCGTCGGGATCGTCAGAAATTTTGTCTTCCCGGAAACGACGTTCGCGAGGTCCTTAGCTATTCTCTTCCTGATCCAGGGGTTGTTCTCTCCTATGCCCGCCGTAAATATGACGGCGTCCAGGCCGCCCATGGCCGCCTGGTATGCGCCTATATATTTCTCGATCCTGTAGATAAAGATCTCGATCGCCAGCTTAGCGAGCCTGGAGCCTGGGGCCTGGAGCTTGGAGGACTTCAACAGATCCCGCATGTCGTTACTGATGCCCGAGATGCCGAGAAGACCGCTCTCCTTATTGAGTATATCGTTGATACGGTGCGGCGAAAGGCGCTCCTTCTCCATTAGATAAAATACTATCGCCGGATCGAGGTCGCCTGAACGCGTCCCCATTATGAGCCCCTCAAGAGGGGTGAAGCCCATCGTAGTATCTACGGAGACCCCCCTGTCGACCGCAGCCATACTGCAGCCGTTGCCGAGATGGCAGGTGACCAGCTTGAGGGCCTTCGGCGGCCGCTTCAGTTCCCGGGCCGCCTCTTCGGCCACGAACCTGTGGCTAGTGCCGTGAAAACCGTACCGCCGGATACCGTATTTTTTATAATACCTGAAGGGAAGGCCGTAAAGGAACGCCTTCTCCGGCATCGTCTGGTGGAACGAGGTATCGAATACGGCTACCTGGGGTATGCCCGCGAGGATCTTCGCGCAGGCCTTTATGCCGAAAAGGGACGGAGGGTTATGGAGCGGCGCCAGATCGCTGTACTTCTCCACCGACCGTATCACCTTCCCGGTGATGAGGGTCGACGACTTAAACTCCTCGCCGCCGTGGACGACCCTGTGGCCTATGCCGCTTATCTCGCTCTTTGACTTTATGACGCCGTGCCTGGGGTCCGTCAGGACGTCGACGATCATCTCGATGGCGACATGGTGATCTTTACAATCGACCATCCGGTCCACGCCGCCGTGCCCGTCGCGCTGGTGGTGCAGCCGCGGGTCCTTCTGCCCTATACGTTCGACGACGCCCTTTGCAAGGGAGCGGTACCTCCTGATATCGAATAACTGGTATTTCGCCGAGGAGCTTCCGCAGTTGATTACAAGGATTAACATTTAATTTATGGCCCTCAGCGCGGTTATCGCGACCGCATCTATTATATCGTCCGCGTCACACCCGCGCGAAAGGTCGCTGCATGGTCTGGTGAAGCCCAGGAGCAGCGGGCCGACCGCCCTGGCGTTCGCAAGCCGCTGGACCAGTTTATAGGAGATGTTTCCGGCGTCGAGGGTCGGGAATATGAGGACGTTGGCGCTCCCGGCGACGTCGCTCTTGGCGCACTTTATCTTTGCCACTTCCGGCACGATAGCGCTGTCGACCTGGAATTCGCCGTCTACGAGCAGGCCCGGCGCGATCTCCCTGGCCTTCTCCACCGCTTCGCGGACCTTATTCACCGCATCGCCTTCCGCGCTCCCCTTGCTCGAATAGCTGAGGAACGCCACCTTCGGCGCCGTCCCTGCTAGCCGCTTGAATAGGTCTGCGGATGATACCGCGATGCCGGCAAGCTGCCTCGCGTTCGGCGTGGGGTTCACCCCGCAATCCGAAAATATGAAGACGCCTTTATCGCCGTACGGCGAGGCCGGCACCTCCATCAAAAATGCGCCCGAGACGACCGCTATCGACCTGTCGATCGAGAGGCACCTGAGCGCGGCCCTGATGACATCCGGGGTCGTATGGTTAGCGCCTGCAACAAAACCGTCGGCCAGGCCCTTCCTCACGAGCATCGCGCCGAAGGTGAGGTAATCTTTTCTCATCGCCTCAGCCGCCTGTTCCGGCGTCATGCCTTTCGTCTTCCTCAGCTCATAATATTCGTTCGCAAAACCCGCCGTCTCCCTGAACTTCTCCGGGTCGATCAACTCCAGGTTCTTCTGGTCCTTCGCCTTTATCAGCTTCCTGACTTCATCCTTGCCCACGAGTAAAAGTTTAGCTATGCCCTTCTCCAGGATATAATTCGCTGCATCTATAGTGCGCGTGTCATCTGTTTCGGGAAGGACAATCTTCTTTAAATTTTTAGCCGCCTTAATCCTGATTTCCTCTAAAAGAGTCAAGACCTACCTGCCTTTCTTATATTTTAATTTTTCCTTTAACAGGGCGCTCGCCTTCTTCGGCAAGAAATTTTTGAGATCGGCGCCGAGGCCCGCGGCCTCTTTGATAAGTTTGCTAGAAATGTAGGAATACGACTCGTGCGGCATCATGAATATCGTCTCTATCCCCGGATCTAGTTTGCGGTTGGTAAGGGCCATCTGGAATTCATATTCGAAGTCGGAGAGCATCCTGAGGCCCCTCAGAACTACATTGGCGCCCCTCTTCCTGACGTAATCTACGGCAAGGCCGTCGAATTCATCGACGACTACATTGCGCATATCCCGGACGGCGTCCTTCAACATCGCCACTCTCTCCTCGACGCTGAAGAGGACCGACTTATGCGGTTTTCGCACGACCGCGACTATCACCCTGTCAAATATATTTGACGCGCGCTTTATAAGGTCTATGTGACCGTATGTGACCGGGTCAAACGTCCCCGGGTAGACCGCTACTTTCGCTCGGCTCATATTCTTTCTTCCGGAATACGGTTATTACGATATCGCCGTATTTACGTTCCTTGTCCAGGATCAGGCGCTTCAGGACCGCGTCAAGGGCGTCTTTTTTGAAATGTTCGGCTATTACCAGACTAATGGGCGATAATATATCATAATCATCTATATTTATCAAGCATTTTTTGGCCATCCCCTTATGATAAGGTGGGTCGAGGAAGACGATGTCATACTTCTCCTCCTCTTTACCGAGCCGCGGCAGGACGCTCAGGGCATTTGTTCTCATAACCTCGTACCTGGAGCCGTCGACACCGAGGGAGTCGAGGTTTGCCTTTATGGTCTGGACGCACCTGAAGTTGTTATCGACGAAAGTCACGTATCCGGCGCCTCTGGAAAGCGCCTCCATGCCGAAGGCACCGGTCCCGGCAAAGAGCTCAAGGACCCTCTTTCCCGAAATATCACCCAGGATATTGAATATCGCCTGCCTGACCTTGTCCTGTGTCGGCCTTATCTCGACGCCCTTAGGCATCGCTATGAGCCGGCTCCTGTATTCGCCCCCTATTATCCGCATAGAACCACCATAGACCCCCGGGGTCTAGTTTTATCCTACTTTCGCCAGTTCGAACTTCCCTTTGAACCGTTCCGCCAGGTTCGCGGCGAGCGCCCTGTGGTGCTCTTCCCTGAAACCGGGGTCGCGTGCCACGAGCGCGAACGCCTCTTTACGCGCAAGCTCCATGATATCGAAGTCCTTAATGATATTCCCGAACCGTATCTCGGGAAGGCCGTGCTGTTTCGTCCCGAAAAATTCTCCGGGGCCGCGTATGTCGAGGTCCGCTTCTGCGATCTCGAACCCGTCGAGCGTCCCCTCGACGGCCTTGAGCCGCTGGGCCGCCCGCTCCGTCTTCGGGTCCGCGAGGAGGATGCAGTACGACTCGTGCTCGCCCCTGCCGACCCTGCCGCGCAGCTGGTGGAGCTGGGCCAGCCCGAACCGCTCGGCGTTCTCCACGAGCATCACGGTCGCGTTCGGGACATCTATACCGACCTCGATGACTATCGTCGAGACGAGGAGGGCTGTCTTCCCTTTCTTGAAATCCTTCATCACCGCGTCTTTTTCTTTCGTCGACATCTTCCCGTGAAGCAGCCCCACCTTGAAATCTGTGAAGATCTCGTTCTTCAATTTGTCAAACGTTTCCTCCAGGCTCCTGGCTCCCAGCTCCAAGCTCCTGGCCGTCTTCTCGATCAGCGGGCAGACCACATACGCCTGGCGCCCCTTCGCCAGTTCCTCCTTAACAAATGAGTAGACGCTGCCCCGTTTCGCCTCTTCGACCCAGTAAGTCACTATCGGCTTACGACCCTTCGGCATCTCCCGTATCACGGATATGTCGAGGTCGCCGTATACCGTAAGGGCGAGCGTCCGCGGTATCGGGGTCGCCGTCATCACCAGGACATGCGGGTTATACCCTTTCTCCCTCAAGACGGCGCGCTGCGTGACGCCGAACTTGTGCTGTTCGTCTATGACTACGAGCCCCAGCCGTTTGAACCTGACGTCCTCCTGTATCACGGCATGCGTGCCGACGACGACATTCATCCTGCCCTCTTCTATCTCTGTATATATCCGCGACTTCGCCCCGCCCTCTATGCCGCTCACCAGGAGGACGACGTTTATCCCGAGCGGCATCAGGAGCTCGCTCAGGACGATGAAGTGCTGGCGCGCCAGTACCTCCGTCGGCGCCATTATTGCCCCCTGGAAGCCGTTCTGGACGGTCAGGACTAGCGCATGCGCGGCCACCACCGTCTTGCCGCTCCCAACATCCCCTTCGAGGAGACGGTTCATCGGTTTCGTTGACGACATGTCGCGCTCTATATCGGCGATCGCCTTATTCTGCCCTGCGGTAAGTTCGAACGGGAGAGAATCCCTGAAAGTGTCTATAAGCTCTCCGCGCACATTGTGGGCTATACCCGCCACGGCCTCCTTTATCCCCTTCTTCTTCAATGCGAGCGCCAGCTGGAGCAGGAAGAACTCCTCGAAGACGATCCTGCGGTACGCCTTGTCGAGGGCGTCGGGCGTTGTCGGAAAATGTATATTCCGTATGGCGAACTTCACGTCCACAAGGCGGCCGCGGGCGATGATATATGTCGGCAGCTTCTCGGCGAGGGCCTTCCCGTAATCGGAGAGGGCCGCGTGTGTAAGGGAACGCATATACCGCTGTGTGATCTCCGCTGTGAGCGGATATATCGGGACGATCCGGCCGACGTTTATCGAATCTTTCTCCCCCTCTTCGGCTATCTCGTACTCCGGCTGGACGATCTGCAGCTTATCGTAACGCTCGACCCTGCCGTACAGGACCACCTTCTGCCCGCGTTTGAAATGATCTTTGAGATACGGCTGGTTGAACCATATGGCGTGGATGAACCCCGTGCCGTCCGTGACGGCTATCTGGAAGAACGGCATGCCGCTCTTCGTTGTGCGCGATGAGAGGGTTATCACCTCGCCCTGCACGGTGGCCGGCGCGCCTTCCTTCAGGTCGCGTATGGCCGCTATGCTTGAGCGGTCTTCGTACTTCGCGGGCAGGTAGTAGAGCAGGTCGAGCGCCGTCTCTATGCCGAGTTTCGCCAGGTACGCGCTCTTCTTCGGCCCTACCCCCTTGAAATACCTCACCGGTGTCTTTAAATTAATATTTTTCTCTTGCATCATCTATTGAGCTATGTTAGTATACTGCCCAAACGAGAGGTATAAAAAATGTCAAAAATATGCGAGATCTGCGGCAAGAAACCGGTAGCCGGCAGGACCATCGTCCGTCGCGGCCTGGCCAAGAAGAAAGGCGGCGTCGGCCAGAAGATAACCGGAATCACGGCGCGCAGGTTTCTTCCCAACCTTAAGACGGTCAGGGCGCTCGTCAACGGCGCCTCGAAGAGGATCACCGTCTGCGTAAAGTGCCTCAAGGCCGGCAAAGTCACAAAAGCCGTTTAATTCTAACACACCGTCCCCGATATTTCAATCATATCTACGATAATCTGTGTGACCGGGCCCATTCCTCCCGTCTGTGATCATCTGTGTACTTTCTGAATAATCAACAAATCTTGACAAAAACTAAAATCGTGATATACTTTGGTTAGGAAGGAAAAAATATGAATATCGGAGAAATCATACATAAGTTACGGAAGGACAAGAAGATGACGCTCGCGGAGCTCTCCGCGGCATCGGGCGTCGCCCTCGCCACGCTGAGCCGGATGGAGAACGGCAAGATGACCGGCACCCTCGATTCACACATTAGCATAGCGAAAGCGCTCGAGATCTCCCTGCCTGACCTATATAGTAGCCTTGCCCTGAGCAAAAGAGAGGTCGAAAGGCGTACAAAAGAGACCAAGACAGATGTGCTCCGCCACACCAAGAGCTCATCCGTAGAGATGCTCGTCTCCAAAACAGCCAACAAGAAGATGATGCCTCTATTGGTAAAGATACATAAAGGCGGGACAACACAAAAAGAAGAGACAAAGACAGGAGTTGAAAAATTTATTTACGTCCTGGAAGGCAACCTTGAGGCGACTATAGGAGAGGAACGATACAACCTGGCCAGAGGCGACACGCTCTATTTCGAATCTGCCATACCTCACTACTTCACCAACACCGGAAGGGGTGACGCCCGTATCATCTGCGTCGCCTGCCCTCCGCTTCTCTAAGGCCAAAACCGGGAGATTACCCCTCACTTTTTTATTTCATAAGATCCCAGTTCGCGGTTTCGCCGGATAGGATCAGGTCGACTTTCAGTCCCGACACTTCGTGGTGCAGGACCTCTCTCTCCAACCTACCCCTTGAAAAGGCCGTGGCCATGGCCTGAGAATGCCTTTTTCTCCTTACGAGATCCTTCACTTCTTCAGCGATCTCTTTCGTGTGAAGAGTGACGAGGAACCTCTGTTTCGGGCTTTGCTCTATCACTATCAGCACCCTCATCTCATTCTCACCTTCCCCTCTGCCAAGCGACCGCCATTCAAAATTTGCCAAGCGGAATGAGATCATTTTGTCCTAAACCAAGTAAGTATAACACAGGAATTAGAATAATCAATAGCAAGCAAAAATCGTGCCGATATTTGTTAAATCTTAATAGACATAACACATTTATTGTAAATTGGTTATGCTAAAAAGGTGGATAACAAAATAGGTGGAAATTTATGACAGGACCGCGTCCTCTCTATCCTCTATCTCCTCAAACTTCACGCCGTAGCGCTTCCGTTCTATCTTTGAAAATAGACTGTATACACACGGCACTACGAAGAGAGTGAATAGCGTGGAGACGATGACACCGCCGATGATGGTGATGGCCATCGGTATGCGGGTCTCGGCGCCGGGCCCCATGGCAAGGGCCGGCGGGATCGCTGCGGATATTGTGGCTATAGAAGTCATGAGTATCGGGCGTAACCTTATAGGACACGCCTTCAGCAGGGCTGACCTGACATCGAGCCCCTGGTCTCGCTGCTGGTTCGTAAAATCGACCAGGAGGATAGAATTCTTCTTAACTATGCCCATCAGGAGTATTATGCCGATGATGCTGTATATATTCATCGATTGGCCGCCCAATAAGAGCGTTATGAACGCTCCGGATATGCTGAATGGCAGGGCAACCAGCACAGAGAGCGGATGGAGATAGCTGTTGAACTGTGACGCGAGGACCATATAGGCGACGATGATACCGAGCCAGAACGCCAGGACGAGCGTCGCGAACGATTCCTTGAAGGTCTGGGTGCTTCCGCCGAAGACTACCCGGTATCCGGCAGGGAGAACCTCTTTTGCTATCCGGTCCACCTGCGCAATAGCGTCCGTCTGTGATTTGCCGGGCGCGACGTTAGCGAAGAGAGATATGGCCCTCTCCCTGTTGCGCCTGGTGATGGTGAGCGGCGTCAGCTTTTGGGTGATATTGACCACATCCTTAAGCTGGACGAGCTCGTTCCTGTTATTCCAGACCCATAACTTTTCGATGTCCTCCCTCTCCGTACGCTGGGAAGGCACCAGCTGTATCCTCACATCGTAACGCCGGCCGTCCTTCGTATATTTGGCTATCCTCTGCCCTCCGATCAGCGCGTTAACGGCATCCCCTATGCTGTCGACGCTCACACCGCGCTCATCCGCCTTGCTCCGGTCAGGCTCGACCCTTATCTCGGGTATCTTCTCCAGGAAGTCGGTATCGACGTCGGTCATGAGATCGCTCTTACTCATACGCTGGCGTATCTCTTCGGAATAGTCACCCAATTTCTCCCAGTCGGGTCCCCTTACGGAGAGCTCTATAGGCATGCCGCGCTGCGCGGAAAACCCGGAGAGCGACAGGTCCTGGACCGTCACCTTCAGGTCGGGGATCCTGTTCAGTTCCGCGCGGAAGAGGTCCATAAGCTCCCTCTGGGACAGAGGGTGCCTGGCCGGCGGGACGACAGGCCGTTTTTTGGGCTCCTTGAAGGTTATGAACATAACGCCGGAGTTCGCTTCGCTGCCTGAGAAACCTCCGACCAGCGAGAAGTACCCGAGCAATTCGGGCCTCGACATGATGAACTTCTCCGCCACCTTGAATTTCTCGTCGGTGAATGTGATCGCGGAACCGACCGGTGTCTGGAGCCGCAGCATGAACATGCTCATGTCCTGTGACGGCAAAAATTCTTTGCGGATCAGCTTAATGATGAAGATCGAGGATATAAAAAAGAGTACGGCGGCTATTATCACCATGGCCCGCTTATTCAGGGCCATCCCGAGCAGGGTATGGTATTTGGCGGCGAGCCATTTAAAACTCCTGTCGATACCCTTGCCTATCGCGGTGTGCCTTGAGCCCACTTCCAGGAATTGCGCGCATCTCATCGGCGCCAGCGTCAGCGCCTCCAGAAGCGAGAGCGCCACCGCCACCGAGATCGTGACGCCGAACTGGAAGAAGAACTTTCCTATGATACCGCTCATGAAAGCGACGGGCAGGAATATGGCGATCAGGGCTATGGTCGCGGCGAGCGCGGCAAATGTGATCTGCCGGGCGCCCCGCCTGGCGGCTTCTACTTTTTCGACACCCCTCTCCCTGTACCTGACGATATTCTCCAGTACCATGATGGCGTCGTCAACTACGATACCTATCGCAAGCGAGAGCCCCAGCACCGTGAACGTGTTCAGCGTAAAACCGAGAAAATTTATTACCATGAACGCGCCCAGTATCGACGTCGGTATGGCAAGCAATATGTTGAACGTGGCGCTCCATGAGCCCAGGAAGAGCCAGCATATGAGAGAAGTGACTATGGCCGAAAGGACCAGGGTGAAGACAAGCTCGTTTATGGAGTCCTCGCTGAACTTGGTGCGGTTGAACCTGACGCTCACGTTCAGCTCTTTCGGGATATATCTCTTGATCTCCTCCAGCCGTTTTAGGACCTTATGCGCCACCTCCACTTCGTTGGCGCCGCGCTGTTTCCGTATGCCCAGGGCGACCGTCGGCTCGCCGTCCGAGCGGGCTATGCGCCGGATGTCGGCCAGCCCGTCCTCGATCGTCGCCACCTCTTTCAGGTACAGAGGTTTGAACACCGGCTGGCCCGACCTTTTGGGCAGGAGGAGGTTCTCGAACTCCGTCGTGGTCCGCGCCTCGCCCATGACCCTCACGTTATATTCCTTGACGGCGGTCTCTATGCGTCCGGCCGGCAGCTCCTCGTGCTCCGCCTGGACGGCGTCTATGATATCCTTCACCGTGAACTGATAGGCATCGAGCTTATCGGCATCCACCCATATCCTCAGGTTCCTGTCGACGAAACCGCCCAGGAATATATCGCCGACGCCGCTCAACATGGCGAACTGGTTCTTCAGGTGGTCCTGCACGTACGACATTATGTCGCGAAGCGGCATCGTCTTCGAAGATACCGCAAGCATTATTATGGGGTGGTCTTCCGAATTGACCTTCGTCACTATGGGCGGGTCGAGGTCTTTCGGGAGCTGCCTCTGGGCCTGGTCTATCTTCGTCTGGACATCCTGGACAGCGGCGTCTATATCGCGCCCCAGCTCGAATTCTATCGAGATGCTCGCCGAGCCCTGCTGTATGGATGATGATATCTCGCGCACCCCCTGGATGCTCATCATGGCGTCTTCCGCTATATCTACGACGTCCGTCTCCATTACCTCGGGAGCCGCGCCTTCCCACGTCATGCTCACGGATACGACCGGGAAATCGACATCGGGCAGCTGGCTGACCCCGAGGCGCGTGTAACTGATGAAACCGAATATCATGAGGGCAGCCATGAGCATCCACGCGAATACGGGGTTCTTGATGGACAGGTCAGAAAGTGTCATGCGGTCCTTCCTTTATGTTTTCTCCGGCGGCGACGAGGAGCTGCCAGTAGAGGCGCTTCGCCTCATAGAGCGCGTGGATGTAGTTCCTCTGCGCGTCCTCAAGCGTCTGTATCGCGGTCAATACATCGAGGTTATTCACCAGACTCCGCTCGTAGTCCTTCCTCTGCAGGTAATAGTTAAGCTTTGCTGTGGCGAAGGCCTTCCTCAGGGTATCGTGCACCGTCATGGCTGTCTTCAGCTTCACGTACGCGTCCTTTATGTCGTACGGCGTCTTGCGCTTTAACCTCGCGAATTCCAGCGAACTTTCGTGCGCTTTCAGCGCGGCCTCCTTGGACCGGCCGAGGACCTCGGTCCCTTCGAATATCGGGACGTCCAGCGTAAGCATCACATCCCAGTCCGTCCCTTTATTGAACGCGGTCCTCTGCGTATAGTAATTCCCCTCCACGCTTACGGTCGGCAGGAAATCGCTGTCCACGACATCGGCCGCCTTTTCGGCGTACTGCCACGCGTACCTGGCCGCCTCGACGTCCGGCCGGACTATATACCTGGCCACATAATACTCCTCCGGCATCAGGGAAGACGGTATATCGTATGGATCGGCCACCCTCCCGACGGACCTTCCGACCAAAAATTCGAGCAGCTGGCGCGCGACTATCTCCTGGCTCTTGACGACATCGATGGTGGCATCTACGCTGTACAGCTGTGTCTTGGCGTTTACGACTTCGCTCGGCCTCGACCTGCCGAGGTCTTCCCTCTTCCTGAGCTCTATTATGCGGTTTATGAGCGCCTTCTTTATATTCAGGAGGGCCTTGATATCTTCCCTCTCCTCCATCAGGAGATAGAACGCGTTCGCGACGTCCACCATAAGCAGCTGCTCGGCGCGCTCTTTCTCCTTCGTCCGCTGTTCCTTCTCATAGCCGCTCCCTTTCATGGCGGCGAAGGCCTTGAATCCGCTGAAGAGCGTCTCGGTGACATTTAATCTCCTGGAGGAACTCTTAGTGGGCTTCAGGGTCGAGAATGTCGTGCCCTTATCTTCCGGCTCCTGCTCCTGGCTATCGGTCGATATGAATGAGACGTGCGGGAGCATGATGGAGAGCGCCTGCAGGAAATGCGCCTCTGTCTCTTTGATGAGGTCCGCGTTTATCGCTATAAGCTCGCTCTGCTTCAATGCCAGGTCGTAGCATTCGGAAAGGGTCAGGGGCTCGGCGCGCAGATCCTCCTGCGCCGCGTATCCCGCGCCGCAACCTAATATAAGGAAAGAGACCGCCAGGGCCTTTATTATACGATTCATTTCAGGTGTTCCCGTATATGCATAAGTATCTTAAGATACTGCTCGCGCTCTTCCTGCGTTATCCTCCCGAAGATGTCTATGAGCATCCTGTGCTGGTGCTGGTGTATGCTGTCGACGACCCTTGTCCCTTTAGGCGTCATCTTTATCCTCACTATGCGCCGGTCCTTCGGGTCGCTCATCCTTACGGCGTACCTCTCTCTCACCAGGCGGTCGATGATGCCGGTCACCGCGGCCGTGGTGACGTTCAGGAAGCGGGCTATCTCGGTCATCGTCAACTCGCCCTCCCTCTTCAGGAAATTGAGTATGACGAACTGCGGCATAGTTACCTTTACCTTGTAGAACGTGCTCGACTGCTGGCGCATGAACTCCCGGGATATGATGCTCATGATCTCGGTCATCCTGTCCGCGAACTCCGCAAGCGATATATTTGACATGCTTAATCTCCTTAATAGTTAAGTATGTTAACTATCAATTCTGTGAAGTATAGCATCTGCGGCCGGCCATGTCAAGTTTTTTTGATCATTTTTTAACGGCGGGAATTTATCCTGAAGCCGATCAGTTTTATGATCTCGCGGGCACGGGCGTTGTCTCCGTCCTCCGACAGGGCCTTCTCCGCATATTGGAGCGCCCTATCGACGTCGCCTTCTTTAAGGTATGCCATGCACATATCGTTCATGAGGTCGGCCCGGTCTATCTCCCTCTCCCCGGCTTCGCCGGCGGAACGCGCGGACGACTCGGCCTTCGCGAAATATTCTATGGCCCTCCCGTATTCCGCACCCTTGAAGAAGACCTTCCCTGCGATATGATAAAAGCGCGCCGGCCTTCCTCCTGAAAGCTCGATGCACCTTGCGAGGCCCGCCACCGCCTCATCGGCCGCCTCCGGCGTCAGGAACGAGCGCATGACGAGATACCTCTCCAGCTGCAGCTTGGCGTAGAAGTCGAGGTTATCGAAGCTCTTGTCCGCCTCTACAACGTCTGCCATGGTATCCACGGCATCTTCGAGCGAGGCCCTATTATGGGAAGCGTAAGCGATACTCCCTTCTATGTCGTCCGGATATTCTTCGTGCCATTTTGCCGCGAGGGCAGGCAGTATATCTGTATTATAACGAGCGTTCTCCTGGGATATAAATTCATATAGGTTTGCGTATTCGCCCTGCCCCAGCGGGCGTTCTCCGAGATAGCCCTTAAGCAGGAGGCCGCCCTTCTTTAAAGGCAGCCGCCTTTCATCGATATTCTTCAGGAAGTCGATTATCGTGGAGTCGGTATAGAGGCCGAGGGGCGCCCGGTACTCGAGCACGGGAAAGTAGTCGCTGTTCACCGGCCCCGCCCTCTCTATCACGCCGCGCTCCATTATACCCGAGGAGAGCTGGAGGGCGAAGAACGTCGACGGGCTCTCTATCTTTATCCTCTCCAGGTCCTTCCGCACCCCTTCCAGGAGCATCCTCTTCTCCGATCCGGACAGGTCCGCCGCATGCTTCTCCTTTGACCCGACGAGTATGACATCATTCACACCCGTGCTCCATATGGCCACTTCGGGAAATACGGACGAGAAGGTCCTGAGTATCATCTCGAACGTCTCATCGTCCATCTCGTATGCCTGCACCCATTGGACCATCAGGCCGCCATCGTTGAGGCGCCTGTAGCAGTCGGTGAAGAACTCCGTCGAGAATAACCCGCTTATGCCCCCCATCCACGGGTTCGAGGGCTCGTTTATTATGATGTCATACCTGTCGTCTATCCGCTGGAGAAAGGTCTTGGCATCCTCCACGTAAAGGCGGAGCCGCGCGTCATCCAGAGGATCGTGGTTGAATTCCGAAAAGTACCGGCTCGCCTTCACCACGGAAGGCGATATCTCCACTACGTCGAGGCGTCCGATCGGATGTACGAGCGCCGAACCGCAGGTGACACCGCTCCCGAGCCCGACCAGGAGGATGTCCCTCGCCTCCGGCTTCAGGATGAGCGGGATGTGCGCCGCGAGTATCTGGGTCGCCATGTCACGGTCGGTCGAGGCGTCAGCTTTACCGTTAACGAAGAGGAATAGCTTTCCTTCCGGCTTTATCACCGAGACGGTATCGTTCAGCCCATCCTCATAAAAGAGTATATCCTTTTTATCGAACCTCTTCACAAAGTCATTGAACTGCCTCGGGCTCATGTTGCGCCTGAATATCTGTGCGCTGAAATTGCCCTTGTTCCAGTCCGCGGCGGTGAGCTCATACGCGATGAAAATAGCACCGCACGCCAGGACGGTGAAGAACCTCTTTCTCACGGCCATAGTCGCATCCTTGAAGACCATGACGGCGCCGAGCGCCAGGTTGGTCACTATCCCGAGCTCCAGCGCGTGCCTCAGGCCGAGAAGCGGCACGAGCACCAGCCCCGCGGCCAGTGCGCCCGATATATTCCCGGCCGTATTCGATGCGATGACCCCGCCCACCTTCTTGCCGAGGAATTCGTACGCGCGCGACCCTATCTTGCACGCCAGGGGAAGCGACATCCCCAGGAATATGGTCGGCGGCAACATCACCAGGAACGAGAATAGGAACTGCGACATCCTGTATAATACGAAGGTCTCCGCGTTCCTCGAAAATATCCAGGAGAGGTGCACGAAAAGAAGCGGCAGTTTTTCGTAGAACGGCAGCGTTAGGACGAGGGAAAGCCCTATAGCCAGCTCGCACAGGCCGAAATAGAGGAACGTCCTGCCGGGCCTCGGCATCTTCTTCGATATGATGAAAGAGCCGATCGTTATACCTGAGATGAACGCCGCCAGCATCAGCGAGAACGAGTACGTCGAGGAGCCGAGTATCATGGAGAGGAGGCGTATCCAGACGATCTCGTACAGCATCGAGACGAAACCGGAGATGAATATGGCAATGACCGCTATGGTCACTATATCTTTCCCGTAATAGTCCTTCTCCTCGAATGTGTCCGCGGCCGGGACGGCGCGGGCCTCCGCCTCATACCTCTTGCTGAGCAGGAACGCGGTGAAACCTACGGCGAAATTGACGAGGGCGGCTATGGTCACCGAGAAGGCAAGCCCGAAATGGTATATCAGGTAGAACCCGGCAAGGAATGTGCCGACGACTGCGCCGAAAGAGTTTATATAGTAGAGGCGCGCCACCACCTTGCCCCGCTCGGATATTGCCTGGACGAAAAATTTGCTCAAGATGGGGAGCGTCCCTCCCATCAGTATGGTCGGCGGGAGCATTATGAGGGCGCCTATCAGGAACTTCAGGGCCACCATACCCAGCGGCGGGACTAGGAGCCCCTTCGCCGCCTCCACATAGATATTCTTTGAGAAGACGAGGAGGTTTGGGGTGATGATACAGAATGCGGCTATTGCCATCTCCACCCATGCGTACAGCGCGAGCTTATTGCCGACCCTGTCCACGAACTTCCCGAAGAAGAAGCTGCCCAGGGCCAATCCTCCCATGAAGGTGGCCAGGACGAGCGTATTGGCGTAGGTCGTATTGCCGAATATAAGCGAAAGATACCGGCTCCACAGGACCTCATATATGAGCCCTGCTATCCCCGATAGGAAGAATAGTAAATATAAGACCGATCTTACCCTGCCGGCACCGCTCGTATTCATCTCTTCTCCTTGATTAATTGATCGCGTCTCCATCCATAAGTCGTCAGATGGGACGGATATCCCGTCTCGACATCATACCCATATCCTTTGAGCATCCTCTCCAGTTCATGATATGTCTGTTGCCCGCCGACTCCATGGTATGATGCTATGGCGAGATGTACGTTATTCTTCCCCAGTATCTCTCCGGCGCCTTTAAGCGCCTCTATCTCTGCGCCCTCTATGTCCATCTTTATGAAATCTACCTTTGTCACGCCGTGTTTCCGCAACTCCCCATCAAGCGTCGTGACATCCACATCCTGCAGGGCTTTGTTATCAGCCAGCCTCTCCGAAAAGAGATTCGCGCCCTGTGTCCCTCCCGCAAATCTTATCTTATCCTCTCTCGACCATACGCCTTTCTCGACCAACAGCATATTCTTCGATCTGTTCAAACTGAGATTTTCCGCTATCTTTTTGCATGCGTATGGATCCGGCTCAAACGCTATGACCATGCCGTCATCCCCGACCGCCTTAGCGGCATATAGAGCGAATTCGCCCGTATAAGCGCCGCAATCGATGACCGTATCGCCTTTCTTTAATCCGTATCTGGCCAGGTATCCGGGCAGGGTCCTCTTCAGCTCATCAGAGATATCGGTATGGCATTTGAAGACAACGCCATTATCGAACGAGAACTTATAGTGCCCCCTCTCATAGTACATGCGAAAACCGTTATCTTTCGCATGTCTCAGATTGTAGTAGGATCGATAGTAGACGCTTCTCAGGATATCTTTGACGGGCCCCGGCGGTACGAGGCGCGATAATACTCTGTTGAATTTTGCCATCTTATGATTTACCTTAACTATTCCTTCAGGCCTTCCTTCAGTGCGGCGGATAACGTATCAGCGATCATCTTATGACCTGCCTGATTAAAATGGCACTCGTCGAGAAATATATCGTCGTTCAAGCCGTCGAATATACCGGTCCCGTCTATGTAAGGGACGCTGTTCGCTTCCGCGGTCTTCCGCATGGCTTCGCGCGCCATATTGCACATCTCCACAACGCTCAGGACATATTTTTTATCAAGACGACCGATAATGGCCCTTTCGTTCTCCGTAAGAGGCGTCTTGTAATATAATAGCGGTTGAAATACGAGCACGGCATCTATGCCGTATGACTTCGCCAGGTGGCATATGAGATCGAGGTTCCTTCCATAGAAAGATATCTGTTCCGGGTTCACCGTAAAATCTTCCGATAGCTTTGCCTTGCGCCTTTCAAGCCAACGGAAGATACGTTTCGTCGGCCGGTATCTCTTTAATTTCATTTCGACGAAAAGCTTCGGCATCGATGTATAGTACACCGTCTCTATCTCGGCAAACCAGCGCGGGTAATTCGGCCTCTTGTCCCTCTTTAAACTTGTAAAGACGTCATTGAAGCCGTCGAAGACGATGACGAGATCGGGCTTTAATCCTATGATCTTGTCTTCGAACAATACCAGCTCCTGCATCGACACGTACGCCGGCAGGCCTGCGTTTATCACCTCCACATCCCTGCCTGTCGCGCTCTTCAGGTCGCTCTCAAGCAGCTTACAAAATGTCAGGTTATCATTCGTCGTCTCCGCGCCGAATACCGCCGAGCCCCCGAGGACGGCTATCCTGTACGCCCCTGCCTTCTTCTCTCCTACCTCAGGCCCCCTCAATCCTATAGAATTCAAATTAACCGTGTCGGAATGGTAGTTCGCCGGGAGGCCGAAGACCGTATAGGGGTATAAACAGAATTTCTGGGCATCTTCATACTCAGCCATCTCTTTACCGGTCAATAGTGTGCCCGGCCTGCCCTTTCGCGCATTAGCAGGCCTTTGTGACTCTTCACAAAATTTCATTATCCTGTCGGCCAATATCAAAAGGAATAGCGCCAGCGCTATTCCGTATATGATCTTTTTCATTTCTATGATCCCGTGCCTGAATTTCTTATTTTATCATCAACCAAGTTAATTGGGTTTTTGCCAGGAGGTTGCTACTCGTGGTTACCGTTATTGCCGTTGTAGAGGTACCTGTCCTTCTTGCCGTTCACTATGATATTGCCCTTCTCGAAGGCGAGGAGGAAGGCGCTTACGATGACGGGGTCGAACTGGGTGCCGGATACACGTTTCAGCTCCTGGAGGGCCTCCTCTATCTCCTTTTTGCGGCGATAGGGGCGGTTCGAGGTCATGGCGTCGAAGGCGTCGGCCACGGCGATGATGCGGGCGATGAGCGGGATGTCGCTGCCCTTGAGGCCGTCGGGGTATCCGGAGCCGTCGTAACATTCCTGGTGGGCACGGACCTCCCTGACCACATCTCCTAACTCCTTGATGGGGTTGAGGATGGTGGCACCGATAATGGAGTGTTTCTTCACCTCTTCGAACTCTTCCGGCGTCAGTTTCGAGCTCTTGTTCAATATATAGTCCGGGATACCGATCTTACCTACATCATGCAGAAGGGCCGCTATCTGGAGCGTCTCGCGGAAGTTCTTGTAGCGCCCCATCTCCGGCACGCCGTCGAGCTCCTTGGCGATGGCGAGGCAGTAGTTCGTCACCCGCTCGGTGTGGCCGTGCGTGTACGGGTCACGGGCATCGATGGCGGCGGCAAGCGCAATGGCGGTATGTATGAATATCCTGTGCTCGCGCATGTAGAGGTCCTTTATCTCCTCTATCTTCTGCTGGAGGTTTTCGATGAGCTGGGCGTTCGCTATGGCCATGGCGGCGTCATTGGCAAGTGTGACGAAGAACCCCATCTCCTCCCTGGTGAAGTCCTCTCCCGACATCTTCTCGCCCAATATAAGTATGCCGAGGAGGTCCCGCTTAAAGTAGCACGGCACGCAGAAAGAGGCCTTCAGGAGGTCCATCTGCTTCTTTATGGCAAGGAGGCTGTCGTAGAGGTCGGGCTGTTTCTCCAGTATCTCCCTGTTCCTTAGGCCGGTCACTATATCGACGTAGCTGACCGTGCCCGTCTCCGAGATGAGGTAATTGTTCTTTTCGCTGAATATCTGGATCAGGGGGTTGGTCAGGTCGAGCCGTATGTAACCGACCGGTATCTTGAGCCCTTCCGCGCCCTTGGAGTCGATGAGGACGTAAGACTGCTTATCCTCTTTATATAGCAGTACGGCAGTATGGGTCACGCCCAGCCGCTCGTCTATGGTGCGGACTATCATCTTGATGAGGTGCTCGGGCTTCTTGAACCGTATCATCGTCCTCGAGGCCTTCTCCAGGAACGACTGGTAGTTGAGCTTCTCAGGCGGTATCGGCCTGCCAAATCCATTTATCACTTTCGGGGCCTCCCCTCCGTGCTCCGGCACCGCGTCGTGGTGAGACGAAACCTTCTCCACGAACCAGTGGTGCAGTTTGTCCCAGCTTGGTGTCTTGTTGTCTGTGCTCATTTTAATATCTTCTCTACCGTCTGTTCCAGATGGTCCAGGATGAGCGGCTTGGTGATGTACTCGCACGCCCCGAGGCGGCACGCCTCGTTCATCTTGTCCTGGTCTTCCATCGCCGTAACCATGATCACCTTTATATTCCGGTCGATCGCCTTAAGGTGCTTCAATGTGGCGATCCCGTCCATCCCGTTCATCTTTATATCGAGGAGGACTATCTCCGGTTTCTCCTTCTTCACGAGCGCGAGCGCCTCATCGCCGTTCAGCGCCGTAAAGACCTGAAAACCCCTCTCCCCGAAGAAGTTCTTCACGAAGTCGCATATGTCATGCTCATCGTCGACCACCAATAGCTTACGCATACCGCACCTCTAGTTATTGCGTTGCCCGGTTAATCGTCTCCTCTAAGTCCCTAAGCGACGGTAAGGGCTTATCCATGCATGCGAATGCCCCCAGCTTCAAAAGCCGCGCCTTCGTCTTTCCCCCGTCGTCGTACGCAGTCACGAATATCACCCTGGGCGACGGCACAAGCGACTTCAGGAGCCGCAGCACCTCGTCGCCGTCTATCCCGGGCATCTTTAAGTCCATCACGACGACGTCCGGCTTCTTCTCTTTCACGAGCTCTATCCCCTTTGCCCCGCGTATCGCCACCGAGATCTCGTATCCCCTCGGCTCGAAGTACTTCTGGAGCATGTCGATGAATTCCGCCTCGTCGTCTATCGCCACTATCCTTGGTTTTGCCATTTTATACCTTTACCTTCTCTGCGGTGGCCATAGGGAACTCGATGGTGAACGTCGTACCCTCGCCGACCTTGCTGCTCTTGAGATATATCTTGCCGCCGTTCTTCTCGACCACCTGCCGGACGATGAAGAGCCCAAGCCCTGTCCCCTTGCCCGGCTCCTTCGTGGTGAAGAAAGGGTTAAATAACATCTTAAGCTTATCCTCGGGGATACCGGAGCCGGTATCCTGAATGTCGATGAATACCCTGCCCTTCTCCTTATATCCCGTTACGGTCACCTTGCCCTTCTCGCCTATCGCCTGGCCCGCGTTCCGTATGAGGTTGAAGAGGACCTCCTGGAACTGCTTCCTGTCTACCATGATATTGGGAAGGTTATCCTGGAGGTTCTTCACTATCTCTATCTTCTCCAGTTTCAACTCGTAGCCGACGAGCCCTATGACGTCGTCTATCTCCTTCTCGATCGTAACGAGCTCCGACTCGCCCTTTGCCGGCTTAGCGAACGTCGATAACTTCTTGGTGATGGCGGTAGCCCGGTCGGTCTCCTTTATGACTTTTCTCATTATCTCCTTCGCCTTTTCGAGCAGGTCATCGGTCTTTATCTCTTTATATAAGCCGTCCTTGATATTAAGGAGGAATGCCTCGCACTGCCCCCGCGCGATACCGAGCGGGTTACAGATCTCGTGGTTGATACCTGCCGAGAGCGTCCCGATGACCGCCATCTTCTCCTTCTGGGCGGCCTCGGCCTGCGTCTTGCCAAGCTCCACGAAGAGTTTCGCGTTGGAGATGGCTATGGCGAGCGTCTTGGCAAGCGGTAGTAGTATGTCAAGGTCGTCCTGGGTGTAGCTTTCGTCAGATTTCTTCTTGCCGAGTGAGAGTACCCCCATCACTTCTTCATGCAGGACCATAGGTATGATCAGCTCAGCATTGAGTTTTGCAATGATCTCCTGGATAGAGTCAGGTATCAATACCTTCTTCTCCGCAAGGTCTGACCTCAATAAGTAGCCGTGCGTCTGCTCCAGGAATGTAACTATGCCATCCGGGCGTACCAGTGTGACGGTCGGGTCCTTGATACCTTGCGATGCCATCACGTTGAATTGCTGTTTATCCTCATCCAATAGTAGCACAGCGCATGAAGTGAGTTTTACTATATCCGAGAGTTTATTCACGGTGAGATTGACCAGGCTGTCCATATCCAGGACCGTCAATACCTCTCCAGTGAATGTCCTGAGGAGTTCCTTATAGTTATACTTCTTCTGGAAGAGGTATTTGTCGGTGACGTTTACTAGGAAGGTTTCGATACGACGCATGGTAACTATTATAATGATACCGCTTATGGTAAGGCCTATAAGCCGGGCAGTAGTTCCAGCACCTCTAAGGAGATATTCCTGGATGATAAGGGTAGGGAGTATCAGTATAGCGAAGACCGAGGCAAGAAGACCGGCGAAGACGAGGGTCTTCTTTATAATGACTTCTATATCCATCAACTGATGGGCCACAATGGCATACGCCAAAATTACAACATAGCACGTCATAAAAATATAACCAAAAGGATAAAATTGAATTCCAAACTTTGCTATATAATCTATTGATGCCAGGACGGCAATGGCAAGAGCCCAAAATACATATTTGTTTTGGCCATACTTGCGAGCGTCGTAGTAATTGGCTGGAAAGCGACGCAATAAATACAACAAAAGCAGCAATAATCCTCTTCCATAAAAAAATACGAAAAACGCGAGGAAAGGGATATAAAGAATTTCTGCCTTTGGATAATATCCCCAAAAATAAGAATAGACGTCGTTAAAAAAAAGCGGCGTTCTGCTAATAATTAAAAATAGGAAACCCAATATGTAGCTAACAAAAATTAATTTTTTATTGACGGTGTCGAGGGCATTCAAAAATAGTACCGAAATATGGTGAACTGTGATCGGTATAAAAATTACACCTATATAACTGAAGCGTGCCCAAAATAACGCAAGCTCTTTAGACCTTACCGAGAAAGCTATTGTATAACTTCCGAGCCAAATAAAAATACTGAAGCACATAAGTGCAAAAACTCTATTGAGCGCGGCTTTCTTATTGTGCAAAAAAACAAATACGCCCAGTGCCATTATGGAAAACCCGGCTATAAGTGGTGGATATGAATATGGTGACATGTTTTTAGTTTCTCACGAGCTCTAAATTCTGCTTCTTTTCTAATAACAATATTCTTTTCGCCGCACTGCGTCCTGAAAAAGCAACACCTGTTACACCCCCCTGTCCTAGTCCAGGAGTAACCCAGTGGCCTGCCATATACAGATTTTCAAAAAAAGTTTTTTGTGGAACTATGCCGGCGTCTATTTGGTCAAGGGTGGAAGCCCAGCCGTAAAGAGCGCCGCCGTTATTCAGCGTATATCGTTCTAAGGTAGAAGGCGTAGCCGCTATTTTGATTTTTATCTCATTGAGATTGGGCAACAAGTTTCTTTTGACGCGGCCAATTAATATTTCTGTAACCGTTTCTTTTTCCTTGCTCCAAATAAACTCTTTTGTTTTATTCTCTGACGGAGCTGCAATTATTATGCTCATAGAATCATAACCGCTAGGCGCCAATGTATCATCGTGAAATGAAGGAAATGTGCATATACAATAATCGTCGGCGGGATCAAAAATGCCTTCATATGCCTTAAGGTACACCTTGTCTACGTCATACGTATTAAAAAACCAAACGCTGCTTTTGTGTGAACATGAAATGCTTTTAACTCCAAGATACACAATGAAAGCTGAGATAGATGTCTTCAATGTATTTAACTTCTCTCGTAACCTATTTGGAGCGGTCTCTTTATTTTCAATAATTTCAAACAAACTCTTTGCATCTGAATTGGATACTACATATTTTGAATGTACAATCTCTTCCTTATTAATAACAACTCCTGTAACCTTTTTATTTTTAACCTTCAATGAAGTTGCAGTAGCTGAAAATAAGATAGTCCCGCCGTAACTTTTAAATCTTGACACAAGCGCATTAGGAATGGCTTGCATTGAGCCTGTGGGATAATAACCTCCATCAAACACAAACTGTCTATACATGACTATCGCCGTTATGGCCGCAACTTTTGATGATGGGAGCCCAACATTACCTAATAAAACTTGGAAAAACGATTTTAATTCATCTTTTTTAAAATATCTATCGAGCATTTCTTTAAATGTTTGGTTTCGAAATTCGCTATATATTTTAAGGAAGTTTTTTTCGTTAATCGTTTCGAAGAAAGATACAATGTTGCTTTTTTCTTGTGGAAAAACCTGACATAGCTTATCGGCTGTTTCAAAGCAATCGTTTCTTATTGGTACCTCAAAGTCTGGAAAAATAATTACATCAGAAGGATTTATTCTATTAAACTTTAAACTGTTTGAAAGTTCTAATTCATCAAAAACCTTGCGAAGCATCCTTCCATCACCGCAACTACCCAAATAATGAACTCCCACGTCGAAGGTAAAACCGTCTCTTTTAAACGAAGAACAATACCCCCCTGGAGATGTTTGACGTTCTACTATCAGCACATTCAACCCGTGCTTAGCAAGGTAACATCCGCATACTAGCCCTCCTATACCAGAGCCAATTATGACTACATCAAATTTGTTTTTGCTATTCATTGTACCTAATTATACTTTTGTAGTGCCAAACATGCATTATTCCCACCAAACGCTAAAGAATTGTTTAGCGCTATTCTTACCGCTTGTTTGCGCGCCTTATTCGGGACACAGTCAATATCACACTCGGGATCCGGCGTTTCATAGTTTATGGTTGGCGGGATGACGCTCTCCTTTATTGCTAAACAGCACGCAATTGCCTCTATCGCGCTTGCCGCACCCATGGTGTGTCCGAGCATCGACTTTATGGAGCTTGTAGGGATCTGTTTATACCGGATGCCAAATACCCTTTTTATCGCCTCACACTCTGTCTTGTCGTTTGCCGGCGTCCCCGTACCATGGGCTGATATATAATCCACTTTACTCTTATCGATACCTGAATTTTTTATAGCCCTCTCCATGACATGGACCACTCCATCTACGGATGGCGCCGTCATGTGGTGGGCATCACAGCTCAAGCCGTATCCAAGGACCTCCGCATAAATACGGGCTTTCCTTTCAAGGGCATGTTCCAATAGTTCCAATAAGAGGACTCCGGCGCCCTCACCTATCATCATGCCCTTACGGTTCTTATCGAATGGTTGGCATCTTTCAGGGGCCATGGCGTAGAGACGGTTAAAACCGGTAAAGGTTATACGTGAAAACGGGTCTGCCCCGCCCGCTATCATCATGTCCGCTTTTCCTTCACGCATCAAATCGAACGAATAACCTATGGAATAGTTGCCTGCCGAACAGGCAGTGGGTATAACGTAATTGGGCCCGGCAAATTTGAAAAAATAACCGATATGATCGGCCAAAGAATTACTGGGATATTTTATGATATTGATAGGCCAGACTTCTTTTTCCCCGTCTCTTGTCCAGTATTTATCTATTTGCTCGAGTGATTGTATATCCGCCATCGTTGTCCCCACAATAACACCCGTTCGCCCTTTTTCGACTCTATTATGATCCAGTTTGGCATCCTCAAACGCCAGTTTCGTAGCCGCTACTGCAAATTGCGATGCCTTCGCCATCCCATTTAACTTAGATTTCGGGATAAATCTCTCCGGCTCAAAATTTCCAACCTCCCCTCCCCTGTGAATAGGAAAATCGGAGGTGCCGAAAGTGTCCACTTCTTTTATCCCGGACCTTCCGCCTATCAAATTGGACCAAAACTCATCCTTCCCTATCCCTATGGATGAGATGATACCTATTCCTGTAACCACAACTTTTCTATCTGTCATTATTAATCTTTTTCGACTATCTTTTTTACTATATTGATCGTATCCTGTAAGCTTGTGACTTTTGTAAGATATTCTTCTGGAATTTTTATCTTATATTTTTTTTCGAGAGAAGCGAGTATTTCGAGCGCCATCATAGAGTCCATGCCGAGTTCTCCGACAAAGTTGGCATCTGGAGTAATCTTATCTTCCTCTATCTCGAGTATCTCTGCCACAATAGCACGTATTACTTTATCTATATTATCGGTTATCATAGCACTCATAAGATCACCCCTCTCATATCGCCAGGCCCCCATCTACCTTAACCACCTGGCCTGTTATATATTTGGCGTCGTCACTCGCCAGGAATGAGACCACGTTCGCTACTTCTTCTGGTTTTCCGAACCGGCCAAACGGTATCTTTTTTATAAAGTCATCTTTCTGCTTCAAATCTTTCGTCATATCCGTCTCGATGTAACCGGGGGCGACCGCGTTCACCCTGATGCCATACGGCCCCACCTCTTTAGCGAGCGACTTCGTAAGCCCTATAATGCCCGCCTTGGCACTTGAATAGTTCACCTGCCGAGCGGTCCCTACAACTCCGGCCACGGATGAGATATTTACAATAACGCCTTGCTTCGCCTTCATCATCGTAACGATGGACGCCTTTGACATATTGAAGTATCCGGTGAGGTTCGTATTTATGACCTCTGCCCAATCGGCAGGGTCCATGAGCATGAGCGCCTTATCCTTTACGATACCGGCATTATTAACAAGGATGTCGAGCCGGCCGAATTTTGAGAGCGTCTCCTCTACGACCCTTTTGGCATCATCATATAGCCGCACGTCCGCCTTTATCGCCTCCGCTTCACCCTTAAGTTCTTTTATCTCATCGAGGATTATCCCTGCGGATTCATCGCTCTGCAAATAAGTAAATAATACCTTGGCTCCGTTCTGAACAAGATCAAATACGATGGCACGGCCAATGCCGCGCGTGCCTCCCGTAACCAATGCAACTTTATCCTTTAACAAATTTCCCACTTAAAATTCTCCTTTTGGCATTAGATTTTATCGCCTCTATATCTTCCTCTGAATAGAACCTATACCCGCAGAAAAAATCGGCCAGTTGGAGGCCGTGCTTCTTCGCGATCTTTGCTATCTCGCTTATCTTTTCTTCCGTAATAGCACCTCTGCCTATGGAATAATTTTCGAATTTTCCCTCAAACGCCAGGACCACCCCTTCTGCAAGACAACCGTATATGCTGCCCGCAGGCATTAGCTCGTTAAACGTCCTGTCGGTTATCTCGTGCTGGTACGGCAGTTTGGCCAATCCGCCTTCAAAGACAAAGACATCATCCCGTGTACTCGCGACATCCTTGGCGATATTGGCCGGGATAGCCACATCACAGACGATCGCGCCCGGCTTTATATCCATAGGGCCGATAATCGAGGAGATGGCGGTTGTAACGGTGAGTATTATATCCGCATCCTGTATGGCGTCTTTGGCATATTTGTAAATTTTAACTTCCGCAGTGCAGTTATCCCCCACCTCTTCCGCAAATTTTTCGAGGCGCGCTTCATTTCGCGCCACGAGGTTGAGCCGTCTGACCTTGCCGGACAGAACTTTCGTACAGATAGAGCCGATATCGCCTGTCGCACCGACGACGGCCAGCGTAGAAGCGCCGAGATCCTTCTCCATACAGTAAGCGGCTTTTGTTATTCCGTCTATGGCAAGTGACGCCGTATAGGTATTGCCGTTGGTAACTGCAATATCGACTCTCTTTGAGATCGCCTCGCCTTCATTACCTATAACCGAAGTGAATCCGCCTAGCGTCACGATCTTCGCGCCTAGCCGCCCGGCCCGCCTCACGGCTTGTTCTATCCTGTTAAGGACAAATCCCTCATCCAGCGCCACCATATCTTCCGGGAGCAGCGGGCATATTATTGTATGGCAGTCGATGAGGGAACCCTTGGCCGACCTTATATTACGGACACTGCTCAGCCGGTATGGCGGAACATTTTTCAAAAATTCCTTCACGCGGAACTTCGGCATCTTCCTGGCAATAAGGCCGAATGGCCCGAGCATCTTATAGAGATGTTCAAAATCTATCGGGTGTCCTATGAAACCGAGTCCGTTGATCATGATTGAATAGCCCCTATCACCATGCTCGAATTTACCCCGGTGGGAGTGAAGGCGTTTACAAGCACTTTTTCCGCCTCTGATTCCCGTGAAACATTCGGAACATAATCGAGGTCACAGCGCCTGTCCTTAACTTCATAATTGACCGTCGGGGGGACGAAACCCTTGGTGATCGCGCCCACCGATGCGGCGACGCTCATGGCGCCTGATACGCTGAAGGTGTCACCCGTCATGGATTTGATGGCGCTAACCGGGATATCTTTGGCGCGTGCGCCGAATACCCTGTTTATCGCCGTCGTCTCCATAGCGTCGCAATCGAGCGTCGAATTGGCAGATGCCGCTATATAATCTATATCCTCAGCCGGTACTTTGGCGTCTTCGAGCGCGAGCCCTATCGCAGCCGAGGCGCCCTTCGCCCCGGGGCTATATATATTCCTGCTATCCGGGTCGAAACTGGTGCCGTAACCCAGTATCTCGGCATAGATATTTGCCGATCGCTTAGTGGCATGGCCGAGTTCCTCGAGGATCAGGACGCACGCCCCTTCGCCGAGGACGATACCGTTCCTCCTCTTGTCGAACGGGCAGTTTATCTCCGTCTTCCCTTCCCTTGAACCGGCGAGGTGGCCGATCTTATAAAAGCCCAGGAACGTCTGCAGGCAGAGCTCTTCGACGCCCCCTGCCAGAACGACGTCATAGTCATACAGCCGGATGAAGTTCGCGGCGTAATCGATGGCATCGAGCGAAGAGGCGAATCCTGTCGATATCGTAGAGTTGAACCCTTTAATGTTGAACCGTATCGAGACCTGGCTCGCCGGCGCGTTGATGACGGTATTCGGAAATAGCGCCGGGTTGACCGAGCCCGGCCCTTCCCTCAGGCCCTCTTTATCAAATTCGCTTATGGACCAGACGCTCCCGAGCGTCGAGCCGATGGAGACGCCCGTCCTTAAGGAGACCTCTTCGGGGAGCGGTGTATCGAGGCCGGCATCATCCATAGCCAATTTAGACGCGCATAGCACCAGCTTTGTAGCCCTGTCCAGGTTCCTCAACCCTTTGACCCCCAATATCGTCTCAGGCCAGAAGTCACTTATCTCGCCGGCCGTGCGGCTACGCAGGCCCTCGGTATCGAAAAGTGTCACTCTCTTTATCCCACTCTTCCCATCTTTAAGCGCATTCCAGAATTCGCCCTTCGCGATACCATTAGGGGCAAGGACACCTATACCTGTTATAACAACCCGCTTACGCATATATTCTCTTATGCTGGATCATCCCGAAATAAAAAACCCACCTCCATATAAATGAAGCTGGGTATTATCTCGCGAAACCGTTATTTTCGTTCGCTTCCTGCTCAGCGATCCATCGGTCGATCGTCGACTTCTTGAACCGCCAATTGGCGCCAACCTTGAAAGCCGGAAGCTTGCCCGCCTTCGCGTGTTTATATATGGTGACGGGCTTCATCCTAAGGTAAGTAGCCAACTCCTGAACAGTGAACATGTTCTCTTCTGGCATACTTGAGCCACCTTTTCTATACTTTACGCTGCATTAGTATAGACTGATACGCCCTTACACTAATGCGTATAAGGGCGCGCCGTTTCCTTCGCGGTGATATAAAGTATACCTTAAGATTCTATGTTGTCAATAGTTAGGAACTGGATTTTTGGCAGGATATAATTGTAACTTATTGGTAATAAAAGAGTTAATGCTATATTTTTTTGTTATAGATTATAACTTATATTTATTGAGCGCCTTATCAAGGGCGGTTATCTCCCTGGCAAGCCGTTCTGCCATATCCTTTGCCATAGAAGGATCGGATGGTTTTGACTCCAGGGCCCTCTTCAGGCCGCTCAATTCGACTGATGCCCGCGCCAGTATCGTCCTCTCCTCCCCCACGGCCGATTTCATGCTGTCTATGACCTTATTTATACCGTTTGCGAGCGTTATCAGCTCATCTCCGTTCCTCAGTATGAGGCGGGAAGATAGATTGCCGCCGGCAAAATCGTTCAGGAACTTCTCCATGCGATATATCGGGCCCGCTATCCTGTGCGACAGGAATATGCCTATCATTGCCACAAGCGGCGTCACCAGGAGGACGCTCAGCAGTATCCTGAAGTTGACTATGCGCACGATCGAGACGAGGCGCCCCTGCGGGTAGACGTTCGCAAGCTTTTCACCGAGCAGCAGCATGCTCGTATAGTAGACGACGTAAGAGCAAAGGGCTGCGGTCATGAACATAAGAAGCAATATGAGGCCGACATACTTCAGCTGGAACTTTTTGGCGACGAAGTACTGTTTCCTTACGTAGTCAGGCGCTTTCCTCTCCATCATTGTCCTCCCTCTCTTCTCCATAATATGACCTCTCTCCTGATAGTGACCCTGACGATACCTTTTTTGGAACGTCTCATAAGCTCGATCGCTTTTTTAAGCGGCATGTACCGGGTGGATTCACCGTCTATGGCCACGACAAAATCGCCCTTCCTCAGGCCGTATTTGAAGGACGGGCTCTCTTCCTTCACGTTCGATACCATAAGGCCGTCGAACTCCATGCTCAACGAAGCCCCTCTTTCGGGCATCCGTATATCGACCGCCCTCTCGATCGTGCACTTGACCTCCAGCGACGACCTGTCCGTAAGCGTCCTGAGCACCGCGTTCAGGGGGAGGTACCCCGTCAGGCGGCCCCATACGGCGACGAGGAGGTCCCTCCTGCGCATGCCGGCTTCATGTGCCGGGGAATCCGGGGCGACATAGTCGATCTCCGGGAAGGTGCCGCCCTCTTTAAGTATGATGCCGGCCTCGCGCCGCAGCTTTTCGGAATTCTTTATAAGCTCGTCGGATTCGCTCACGGCCGACTGTATGAATGCGCCGTAACGCTCGATCGCATCGCGCCTGGCTATGTCCGCCTCTTTCCGCGACTCTTCCTTCCTGAGGACGTAACCGTGAGTGAATACCATGCCGTCCCTGGCCGGCTTCGAATTCGGGTTTATCTTTAGCGCCAGTTCGTAGTAAGCGTACGCCCTTGAGTAATCCCCGCGCCCCTGCGCCTGTTCGCCGAGTTTTATGAGGTTCTCTTCTTCCGTATCGAAGAGCAGGTCCGCTATATCGGTCTTCATCACGCTTATCTCGCCGTCCACGGTGGATAGTGTCAGCCGGTCCCTGTAATCTTCGACGACGATGCCCTTTATCTCTTTGCCGTCGCGCGTGTGGATGGTGTCGGCGAATGATGGTCCACGGTCCACGGTCAACAGTCCACAGATAAAAAAAACAATAAAAGGTGCCTGACCCCTCTTTTTAAAAAGTTTTTCTAAGCGCTTCGGCATATACCACCTTTAATGGAACTTTTTTAGCCCGGGCGATACGGATGCAATCCGCATATTCCGGAGATACGGTCCTTATGCCGCCGGGGCCCGTGCTTACCTTTACGCCCACTTTCCCGTATTTTGTCCCTGCCTGTATATCTTCCCGTTCGAGCTTAAACCTTTTCGCTTCATGGTACCGCACGCCTATGGCGGTCGTCTCCCTGAATATGACGGCGCTCAAACCCTCCAGGTCTTTCTCCTTCGCAAGCACCGTCAATTTGAACGCGGGGCGCGACTTCTTCATCTGTATATGCGTCGCGTAAACGTCAAGGGCCCCCTCCTTGAAGAGCCGCTCAAAGATGTATTCGAAGAACTGCGGGCTCATATCATCTATATTCGTCTCTATCACAAAGACGGCGTCATCTTTAAAGGAACTGCCGGTCTCGCCTATTATGACGCGGAGCATATTCGGTATCTCTTTCAGGACCCTGGTCCCCGCGCCGTACCCTACGGCGGATATCTTCATATCCGGCACGGAGCCGAAACCGCCCGCAAGCGCCTTCAATATCCCCGCGCCGGTCGGTGTGACGAGTTCCGCTTCTACCTGTGACATCTTAACGGGCGCGCCCTTAAGGAGCTCGACGCTGGCAGGCCCGGGAAGCGGGATGGCGCCGTGGGCGCCCTTCACGAAACCGCGTCCCAGCGTCACGGGCGACGCGCGGACCTCATCTATACCGAGAGCGTCGAGCGCGAGGGCCGTACCTACGATGTCCACCAGGGAATCGGTCCAGCCGAGCTCATGGAGCCGCACCTCATCGATGCTCCGGACACCGTGTATCTTCGCTTCCGCCCTGCCTATTGCAAGGAATACCGCCCTTGCCGCCTCTTTCACGTCCGGCTTCAACGGGCTTCTCTCGATCAGACGCAGGATATCTTTTAAAGAACGGTGGTCGTGGCCGTCCCGGCCCGTAATGACGCAGTCGAACTTCGTCCCTACAAACTCGCCGCGCCTGGCCTTAGACGCCTTTATCGTATAACCGCCGAGCTTCAATTTCTTAAGCCCGCGCGATAAGACCTTCATGTCGAGCCCGGCGTCCAGAAGAGCGCCGAGAGTCATATCCCCGCTGATACCGGAGAAACAGTCAAAATAGGCGATGCGCATAATTATCTGTTTATCAACGACGCGAAGTAGCCCGCGCCGAAGCCGTTATCGATATTGACGACGCTGACACCCGGAGAGCATGAGTTCATCATCGTAAGGAGCGGCGCTATCCCGCCGAAACTCGCGCCGTAGCCGACGCTCGTCGGAACGGCTATGACCGGCTTAGAGACGAGCCCGCTCACGACGCTCGCGAGCGCCCCCTCCATCCCGGCAACGACTATGATGACGTTCGCCGCCTCCAGCGCCCCCCGTTTATCCAGGATCCGGTGCAGGCCGGCCACCCCGACGTCGCTCAGTATCTCGACCTTATTCCCCATGAGCTCGAGCGTGACCTTCGCCTCACCTGCCACGGGAAGGTCCGCGGTGCCGGCCGTTATAATGAGAACCGTCCCTTTTTTGGGCGCGGGCCGGACCTTGCTGAAATATATCACCCCGGCGTCTTTATCGAATCTCGCCCCGGGACAGGCCTTCTTTAATTTAGCGTAGACCTCTCCGGTCGTCCTGGTGACTAAAAGTATGCCGTCGTGCGCCAGTATCCTCTTCGCGATGCCGACTATCTGCGCGGCGGTCTTCCCTTTACCGAATATGACCTCCGGGAAACCGCGCCTCATCGCCCTGTGGCTGTCGATCTTGGCAAATCCTATATCTTCGTAAGGAAGAGCGCACAACGTCTTCAACGCCTTCTGTACGGAGACCCGCCCGCGTTTCATGTCGCCCAACAATCTCTCCACCCTATCGGATCTCATCTCTATGTCCTGAGTATGAGGTAGAGAAGGGACGCGACGAGCGCGAGCGAGACGATATAAAAATCGTTGAAATAGAAGAAGTCCATCACCCGTTCGCCAATGGTGTAGTCGTACTGCCGGGTGACCGGCTCCTTCTCTTTTATGACCCGCTCCATGTCGGTATACGGGTGAGCTTCCTTTCCCCCTGGGCCGGAGGCCGGCTTCACCTCCGCGGGCTTCTCCTCTTCGAAAGAAGCTATCTCTGCCTTGACCGCGTCAAGCTGCTCCTTCCTGAACCTCAGGAACGTGCCACCTATCTTGTAGGCAGGGACCTCCCCCTCGTCCACAAGGCGCTTCACCTCTTCTTCGGAAACGCCCAGGTACTCCGCCACTTCGCGTATGTTATATAACTTCTCAGGCATAAACTCACCATATTGCTGCTATCAGCTTTCAGCTATCAGCTATCAGCAAAAAAAGCTGAAAACTATTTAATCTTCTCTGTCGCTACCCACTCGTCGACCTTGAGACGGTCGAATCTCCAGGAGTTGCCGTCCTTCATCCCGGGGAGTTTCCCCGAATTTGCCCATTCGAGGATGAGCGCGGCATCGACCTCTAGATACTTGGCCAGCTCTTCCGGCGTAAGGACGTTCTGGCGCGAGGCCGTATCGTGCTTCGATCTCGACAGCATCGAGCAGTTCCCTTCGAAGACTGCCCCTTCCGCCACGCTGAGGAGCGGCGTCCTTATGTCCCCTACCACACATCCCGGCGCTATGAGCTTCAGCTCCTTGACCGCGTTGATATTGCCGTTCACCTTGCCGGCTATCACGACCGTCTCGCCGGATATATCGGCGTTGACGGTGGCGTGCTCGCCGATCATGAGGTTACCCTTCATATTCAGGCTCCCCTCGAACCGGCCGTTTATCCTCAGGTTGACGGCCTCCCTGAAGGTCAGGGTCCCCTGCATCGACGCGTCTACATCCAATATCCTTTCCCCTTCATCCTTCTTCCCTTTTCTTCCCATCATACTCACCTCCGTCGTAATTTTAAAATTATTACAGCTATCAGCTATCAGCTATCAGCAAAAAAGCTGAAAGCTGACGACTGATAGCTGAAAGCTACACTCAATCGACCGCCCACTTAACATGCTTAACGCCTTCGAGACGGCTTATGTCCCGCACAAAACTGTCGTCACAACGGGCGGAATTCAACCTTATGCCAAGCTTGAGGGCCATATCGCCCTCCTCCTTACCCCTCTCCACCTCAAAATCGGTGACCTCTATGCGGTATTCCGAAAGGATCTCGCGTATGCCTTTCAGCTGGTCCACCCCGCCTCTCATCTCTATGTGTATCGTCTTATACCAGTCCTTCCGTATCATAGCGTGTTCCAGCTGGGAGAATAGCATCAGGGTCACCATGACTATGACGGTCGTTACTACAGACGCGAGATAGAACCCGGAACCTACGGCGAGCCCTATGCCTGCAACGACCCATAAGCTCGCCGCCGTAGTGAGGCCTCTTACCGATGCCTTGGAGTGCATGATGGTGCCCGCGCCGAGGAACCCTATACCGGTTATGACACCGGCCGCTATCCTTGCCGGGTCACAGGCGACCCTCGCCGCATATACATCGAAGATATGCATGGAGGTGAGCATTATGAGCGTAGAGCCGACGCAGAGAAGTATATGGGTCCTGAACCCGGCGGCCCTGCCGTGGAATTCCCTTTCAAAACCGATGACGCCGCTCAGGACCGCCGCCATCACAAGCCGGAAGATTATGATCCATTCGCTTAACATCAATTCACCTCCAGATTTGGTTGAGCGGACAGATAGAGGTCCGACCTCTCACCTTTTCGATAGAGCGCCTCGCCCAGCACGCCGACCATCGCGGCATTATCCATGCAGTACTCCGCTTCCGGGAAATAGACGTTCGTGCCTCTCCTGCCGGAAGAGTCCCTGAACTTCTCCCTGAGACGCGAATTTATCGCCACGCCTCCGCCCACTATCATTGTATCGGTCCTCTTCGCTTCACATGCCCTGTTCGCCTTCTCGACCAGCACATCGAGCACCGCCTCCTGGAAAGCGTAGCAGACGTCATCGACGATCGTGGCTTTGAGCTTTGGGCTTTGGGCCCTGAGCTTCTGTATGTAATATAATACCGCAGTTTTCACGCCGCTGAAACTAAAATCTAAAGAATCTTTCCCAAGGTACGAACGCGGGAAGACGACCCTCTTCCTGTCCCCGGCCAGGCGCGCCCTCTTCTCGACCGCCGGGCCGCCCGGATATCCGAGGCCCAGCATCTTGGCGACCTTGTCGTACGCCTCGCCGACCGCGTCGTCCTGCGTCTGCCCGATAAGCTTCTGCCTGCCTATATCCTCACAGTAGAACAGGGCGGTGTGGCCGCCCGAGACCACCAGGCCTACGAACGGGAATTCCGGCCTCCGGCCCTCGTTGAGGAAGGCGCTGTACAGGTGCGCGAGGACGTGGTTCACGCCGACGAGCGGCATCCCAAGGGCATAGCTGAGCGACTTCGCAAGCGATATCCCCGTAAGCAGGCTTCCGACAAGCCCCGGCCCGTTCGTAACGGTCACGAGTTTAATATCTTTGAGCGGGCGGCCCGATACCTTAAGCGCTTCCGACAGGACCTCAAGTATATATTCGACGTGGTACCTCGACGCTATCTCAGGGACGACCCCGCCGTAACGTTTATGCAGGTGGACGCTCGAGGAGACGATGTTGGAGAGGACCTTCCGGCCTTCCGTGACCGAAACGCCCGTCTCGTCGCACGACGTCTCTATCCCCAATGTGAGCATAGCACCCTTCTTAACGCGTTAATTGACCAGCTCCGACAGATATACGAAACGCACGCCGTCGCGGGCAAGGAGCGGCATCATCTCGGCCAGGACCTTTACCGTATTCTTCCGGTCGTGGCAGACCGCTATGGCGCGGCCGTTCTTGAACGCGAACCGCCTCAATTCCAGTACCTGTTTCTTTATGTAATTCGGGTCATCGGCCTTACCCATATCCAGGAAGACATTGCGCCTGGCACACCTAACCCCGGCCTCTTTCGCGACAGACCGGCATACCGACTTATCCGAAGTCACGCTGTCAAAGAAGTACATGTTGCGGGACTTGAGTTCGCCTATGATGAGCGCCATAAGCGGCCTCTCTTCCGTCGCCTTGGACCCCATGTGGTTCGATACCCCTTTTATGCCCGGGAGCCCGTCCAGGTCTTCCCCCAGCTGAGCGAGGACCTCCCGGTCGCTCATAGCGGAGTTTATCGTACCCTTCTCCAGACCCACTCCCTTACCGTGAGGTTCAAGCGGAAGATGCAGTATCGTCTCATAGCCCCTCGCCCGTGCCATCTCTTCGATCTGGCGTGAATGCGGCAGGTTGGGCAGGATCGAGAGCGTTACGGGTTTCTTTATGGCGAAGAACGCTTCGATGTTATTCATGTTATAACCGAAATCGTCCATGACTATGGCTATCTTCGGGTTATTGAACCGCTTCGTTATTTGCGGGAGCGGCTCTCCCTTCTTCGCGACAGCGCGCGGGGCCTCGCGCTTCCCGGGCGCATACCTGATCTTAACGGTGCCGGAGGCGCGGTGCCACAATATCCAGGCCGCGCAAAGCGCCAGGACCACGACAGCCGCCATGATGATCTTCGTCTTCATTGTTTCCTATATATCTTCAACGCCTTCACCAGGTCCACGGCCCTCTTGAGCTGGGAATCGTATACCACCTTGTCCTCCCCGGGGACTGTCTTGCCCGTCTTCGGGCCCTTCTCTGCCTTTTCGAAGATGGCCCCTGCTTCCGTATGCTCCGCTTCATCCCGGGCGTCTTCCCACTCTACCGTCACATCCGGGATCACACCCTGGTTGCGTATCATCCTGCCGCCCGGCGTAAAATAAGACGCCGTTGTGAGCCTGAGGGCCGAGCCGTCCCGCAGAGGTATTACCGTTTGGACTGAACCTTTGCCGAATGTCTTCATCCCCATTATGATCGCGCGCTTATTGTCCTGCAGGGCGCCGCCGACGACTTCGGAGGCGCTTGCCGACCCTTCGTTCACCAGTATTACCACAGGATAATCCGGGTGCAGTAACTTCCCCGAAGACCTAAAGACGGTATTCTGTTCTGCCGCACGCCCTTTTATGGAAACTATCGGGGTATCCTTCGGCAGGAACTTTTCCGATACCTCGACGGCCGTCTCCAGGAGCCCGCCGGGGTTGTTCCGCAGGTCAAGTATGAGCGCGTTCATCCCGCCGGCCTCGAGCTTTTTGAGCGCCGTCTCCAGGTCACGCGGCGTATTCTCCTGGAACTCCGCGATCTTCACATAGCCGATACCGTCTTCCAGGATGACCGCGTTCTTTATGCTGTGTATCTTTATGATATCGCGTTTTATCGCAAGGTCGACGGCCTTTTCGTCCTTCTCCCGCCATATCGTAAGCGCTATCGGCGTGCCCGGCTCCCCGCGCATCGTCTTTACCGACTCGTCCAGCGTCATATCTTTTGTGGATTTACCGTTTATCCGCACTATCCTGTCGCCGGGCTTGATGCCGGCCTCTTCGGCCGGAGTGCCGGCGATGGGAGCGATAACGGTCAGGACGCCGTCGCGCATGCCCACCTCTATCCCTATGCCGCCGAATTCACCCTTGGCCTCCATCTGCATCTCGTTGAATTCGTCCGGCTCCATAAACTCGCTGAAGTCATCCAGCGATCCCAGCATACCCCGGAGCGCGCCGTGGATGAGCTTCTTCGACTCCACTTCATCTACGTAACCGCTGCGGATGACGCTTATCGCGTCGGCGAAGAGCTCCACCTGGGCGTAGAGGTCGTCTTTCGACTTCGCGGTCTCTTTCCGCGGCTGGTCGTAGGCGCCTATGGCGATAGACGAGATGAGGGCCGCGGCGAGCACCGCCAGGAGTATCCTTAGCCGTTTCGTCATTTCTCTCCCCCGAGGAGTTTCTTAAGAAGGCCGTTCACAAGCGCGGGGTTCGCCTTACCCTTCGTCTCCTTCATGACCTGGCCCACCAGGAAAGCGAGCGCCGCGGTCTTCCCGTTCTTATAATCGTTTGCCGTCTTCTCTTCCCGCGCGATCACGGACCTCGCTATCTCCTCGATCTTACCCGCGTCGCTTATCTGCGCCAGCCCTTTCGCCTTCACGATGTCGGCGGCGGATGACTTTGTCTCTATCATCTCCGCAAGGACCGTCTTGGCTATCTTTCCGCTTATCGACCCGTCATCGATCATCTTGAGCAGGCCGGCCAGTCCTTCGGCCGGGACGCCGAGCGCCCCTATGGTCATATTCCTCTCGTTCAACTGCGCCATCATCTCGCCCGTGAGCCAGTTCGTGACCGTCTTCGCATTGCCGTGGATGGCTACGCAGCGCTCGAAATAATCGGCCATCTCCTTTTCCGCCGTGAGCACCCCGGCATCGTACTCCGACAGTCCGAATGTATCACGGAAGCGCTTCGCCTTTGCCTCCGGGAGCTCCGGCACGGTTATATCCTTCGCTATGCCGCTATCGACGAACGGGACGAGGTCCGGTTCCGGGAAATAACGGTAGTCGTGCGCCTCTTCCTTCGTGCGCATCGATACCGTGACCGACTTTTCGGCGTCCCAGAGGCGCGTCTCCTGCGGGATACGCTCGCCTGCGGCGACCGCCTCGACCTGCCGCCTGACTTCGTATTCGAGGCCGCCCTTTACGCCTTTGAACGAGTTCATGTTCTTCAGCTCGACCTTCGAACCGAGCCCGTCCGTGCCCCTGGGCCTTACGGATATGTTCGCATCGCACCTCAGGCTCCCCTTCTCCATATCGCAATCGGATACGTCGAGGTACTTAAGGATGGCCTTCAGGTTCGTGAGATAGCCGTACGCTTCATCCGGGGAATTTATGTCCGGCTCGGTGACGATCTCGAGAAGGGGTATGCCGGCCCTGTTATAATCGACGAGGCTGTAACTGCCGGGCGTGTCGTGTATGAGCTTCCCCGCATCCTCTTCCAGGTGGACCCTGCGGATGCGGATCTTCTTGGTCTTGCCGCCGGAGAGGATCATGACTTCCCCGTTATATGCTATCGGCTTGTCGAACTGCGAGATCTGAAAATTCTTCGGCAGGTCGGGATAGTAATAATTCTTCCTGTCAAATTTTATCGTCTTCTGCACCTCGCATTTGAGCGCCAGCGCGACCTTTACGGCGTAACTGAAGGCCCGGGCGTTAAGCTTGGGGAGGGACCCCGGGAAGCCGAGGCAGACCGGGCACGTCTGGGAGTTCGGCCTCTGGCCGAAACGCGTGGAGCATCCGCAGAACGCCTTCGTCTTCGTCGAAAGCTGGAGGTGCACCTCAAGTCCTATGACAGGTTCGTATTCCATCTATGCCTCACAAGGCCGGGTGTCTCTTATGCCACTCCGTCGCGCGCTCGTATGCGTACGCCGCGCTGAATATCTTCTCTTCGCAGAACGCGTCCGCGAGTATCTGGAGCCCCACCGGCAGACCTTCCTTCGTGAAACCGCACGGTATCGACATCGCCGGTATCCCGGCAAGGTTCGCCGGGATCGTGAATATGTCGGAGAGGTACATGCTGAGCGGGTCTTCCGATTTCTCGCCGATCCCGAACGCGGCGGTCGGCGCGGTCGGGGTGACTATACAGTCGACGGCCGAGAACGCCTTTATAAAATCTTCCCGTATCTTCGTCCTCACCTTCAATGCCTTCAGGTAATACGCGTCATAATAACCGCTCGAAAGCGAGTAAGTCCCGAGAAGTATCCTGCGCTTCGCTTCATCGCCGAACCCCTGCGAGCGCGTCCTTATATACATGTCGATAAGGTCTTTCGAGCCGGCGGCGCGCAGGCCGTATTGGACGCCGTCGAACCGCGCCAAATTCGAACTCGCCTCTGCCGGCGCAACGATGTAGTAGGTGCTTACCGCGTAATCGGTATGCGGAAGCGATATCTCCTTTACGGCGGCGCCCAGCTTTTCGAAAAGCTTTACGGCGTCCTTCACCGCCTTCAGCACTTCGGGGTCTATCCCCTCTATAAAGTATTCGCCCGGTATACCGATCCTCATCCCCTTTATCCCGGCTTTCATGGACAGGCGGTAGTCCGGCACGGCCATATCGGCGGACGTCGAATCCATATCGTCGTATCCGGCTATAACGCTTAAGAGCGACGCGGCGTCCTCTACATCCCTGGTTATGGGCCCGATCTGGTCCAGGCTCGAAGCGAACGCGATGAGCCCGTAACGGGAGACCCTGCCGTATGTCGGCTTCATCCCGACGACACCGCACATCGCCGCCGGCTGGCGTATCGAGCCGCCCGTGTCAGAGCCTATGGCCATGGCGGCAAGACCGGCCGCCACGGCGGCCGCGGAACCGCCGCTCGATCCGCCCGGTATGCGGGATGGGTCCCATGGGTTACGCGTCGGGCCGTAGCATGACGTCTCACAGGACGATCCGAAGGCAAACTCGTCCATATTGGCCTTCCCTATCAGGAGAGCGCCCGCGTCCTTCAGGCGCTTTATGACCGTAGCATCATACGGCGGTTTAAAACCTTTCAGGATCCTGGAGGCGCATGTCGTCTCTTCGCCTTTTACGCAGATATTGTCTTTTATGGCTATGGATATGCCGGCAAGAGGCCTTCCGGGGACGGAGATATCGACTGAGGCCGCCGCCTTGCGCGCACCGGCCTCGTTGAGAGTTATGCAGGCGTTCACTTTCGGGTTGACGCTCTTTATCCGCGCGAACGTCCCGTCCAGAAGCGAGGCCGCGTCCAGCTCCCCCTTTTCCATCTTCGCTCTGAGTTCGTGCGCGGTGAGCTCACAGATCTTTTCCATCGGCGCTATTTCCCCTCTATCACCTTGGGTATCCTGAAGAAATCTTCCTCTCTCTCAGGCGCATTCGCCAGCACATCTTCGACCGGAAGAGACGGCCGGACTTCATCTTTGCGGTCTACGTTCCTGAGATCAGAGAGGACATGACTCGTTGGCGGGGTATCGGCGGTATTCAATTCATCTAATTTCTTTATATATGTTAATATAGCAGCTAATTGTCTCGAATAGAGCTCGAGCTCCTTATCGCTAAGGCGCAGGCGCGAAAGGAGAGCAACGTGCTTCACGGTATCCGTGTCGATCTTCACGTCCCAAAAACCTCGCTTTTGTTATAACTTACCACACGCCGTTCGCTTTGTCAAATGCCAGGTTAATTTGACATTGGACATTAACGAGGCGTCACTCTTACCAACCCGAGAATGCGTCGGAGATGGCGGCGAAGTCGGAGAGGGCCAGGCGCTCGGGCCGTGAATCGGCGGATATGCCGTTCTCCGCGAGCACTTCCTGGAGGCGCTTCTTGGATATATTGAGGACACCCTTCCGGGAGAGCGAGTTCAGGATCACCTTCCGCCTCTGGTTGAATGCGCCCCTGACGATCCTGAAGAATATGGCCTCGTCCGCGACGCTCACCGGCGGTTGTTCGCGGACGTCCAGGCGCATCAGCGCCGAATCTACGCCCGGCACGGGATAGAAAGAGTTGCGCTTTATCGTATGCAGATATGTCGGCGACATGTAATACTGGACAAAACAGCTGATGGCCCCGTAATCATCCTCGCCGGGCGAAGCCATCAGGCGGCCGGCCACTTCCTTCTGGACGGTTACGAGTATCGACTCTATCGATGCGCGGTGTTTTATAAGGTGCTCCAGGACGGGCGTGGTTATGTAATACGGGAGGTTCCCGACGACCTTTATCTTTTTACCGGCGGCGATCTCTCCTATATCGAACGACAGGATGTCGCCGTTAAGTATCTTAAGGTTGGGGTGGTCTCCTCCGGCGAGATCGCGCAGGATCGCGACAGCCTTCTTGTCCTTGTCTACGGCGCAGACCCTCGCCCCTGTCTTGGCCAGGTCTATCGTCAGGGCCCCCAGCCCGGGGCCTATCTCCAGGACCGTGTCGCCGCGTCCTATGCGCGCCTCGGCTATTATCTTGTCCTTTATATTGGTGTCGACAAGGTAATTTTCACCGAGCCGTTTCAGCGGGGTGAAACCGTATCCGGAGAAGACGTCTTTCAGCTGGCTTATCGTGAGCATCGGTCCCGTTTTGCCGCAAGGCGGCATGCCAGGCGTATCGCCTCTTTCATCGATGACGGGTCGGCAATGCCTTTGCCGGCGATATCGAACGCCGTACCGTGGTCCGGGGATGTCCTGATGAAAGGGAGGCCGACCGTCAGGTTCACGCCGTCTTTAAAATGGAGCATCTTGAAAGGTATGAGACCCTGGTCGTGGTAGATCGCGACCACGGCATCATACTTCTTATTGAGCGCGTCGTAGAATACCACGTCCGGCACCGCCGGACCGTATATACCGCCGAATTTTAGAGCGGCGCGCCTGACCGCCGGCAGGATCACCCTCTTCTCTTCGTCACCGAAACGCCCGCCCTCTCCGGCGTGGGGGTTCAGCCCGGATACGCATATCTTAGGATGGCGTATCCCGAAAAAGTATTTCAGGGAAGCGCGCGTGAGCTCTATGGTCCGGTATATCGCATCGGAGGTTATAGCGCCGGGGACATCCTTCAGGGCTATGTGCCTTGTGACAAGGGTTATCTTCAGGTCTTGCGATACGAAGATCATCGCCACGTGCCGGGTGCGCGTCCTGGCGGCGAGGTACTCGGTGTGGCCTTCGAATAGGGTATAGGGTTTAGGGTATAGGGTATCGTGTAAAAATAGATTGATCGACGCTTTGTTGACGGGCCCGGTGACGAGGGCGTCCGCCCTTCCCTTTTTAAGTATCTCCAGCGCGGTATCCAGGTACTCGATCGCCGCCCTGCCGTATTCCGGGCGCGATCGGCCGCACCGGAGATCTTTCCGGCTGACGTTCGCGAGGTCGAGGATATCGAACCCGCATCTTACGCCGGACCTTTTTCCCGCCTTTTCTATTACGGAAAGGTCCCCTATGACCAAAAAATTGGCAAGCCCTGAAATTTCCCGGCTTGCCAGCGCTTTCACCGTGACCTCCGCGCCTATGCCGGCGGGGTCGCCCATGGTGATGATGACGGAGGGTTTATTTGAAGTCGATGTAGGCATTCTTCTTCAGATCCTCAACCCACCCTTCTATCTTTCCCTTTATCTTTTCCCTGAATATCGCCTGTTCTATCTCCCTCTTCACTTCGGAAAGCTCTCTTATCCTGCCCTTCCGCTTCTCCTCGACCTTGAATATGTGATATCCGAGGCTCGTTTCGATCACGCCCGACACTTCCCCTTCCTTCATGCTGAATACGACCGACTCTATCTCGGGCAGGAGGTCGCCCTTCTTGACATACCCCATCAGGCCGCCCTCTTCGGCGTAGGGCCCCTGCGAATACCCCTTGGCGAGCGCATCGAAGTCGCCCCCGTCTTTGATGCGTTTAAGGATCTCGTTCGCCAGGCTTAAGGCCTTACCGGCGCCGTCGGGACCTTCTTCCGGCCTTATAAGTATATTCCTGACCTTGAGGTCCTCGCCCTGCTCGTATTCGTTTATATGCGCTTTGTAATAATCGGATATCTCGCCCGGGGTCACGTTCACTTTCGACCCGACCTTCTGGTCGATCAGCCGTCTCATCATGAGCTGTTCCCTGTAACGCTTCCTCAGGTCTTTGGCCGCAATGCCCTGCTCCAGGAGGGCGCGCTCGAACGCTTCGTTGGAATCAAATTGTTTTTTGGCCTCATCCAGCCTTTCATCCACCTCTTTTTCGTCCACCGTCACATTAAGGCGCTTCGCTTCGCTCAGGATAAGACGGTCTTCTATAAGCTGGTTGAGGACCTTCTGCCTGGCCTCATCCAGCTTCTGTATGAGATCGTCGCCGTAATAGACCGTACGGTACTGCTCATATATGGGTTCAAGTATACGGTCGATCTCGCGCCGCGTTATGAGCTCGCTGTTGACCACCACCTCTATCTTGTCCAGCACCTCGGCGAAGGCGGGCATCGCCTGGACCGCCGCCGCGAAACAGATGAATGCTGTCGTCAATATTTTTTTCATGGTCTTCATTGCGCTGCGGGCTTATCCGCATCTCCCCCGTCCGGCCCTACCGCGTCTTCGTCAACGCGGACGTTGTACCTCTCCTTCAGCCCGGCCATAAAGAGATCGAACTGATCGGCGCGCTTACGCTTCCTGAGCTCTTCTTCTATGGCCCGCCTGACCCTGTCCAACGTCTCCACGCCCGGCTCTTTCCGGTCGGTCAATTTTATTATATGGTATCCGAACTGGGTACGGACTATATCGCTCGTCTCGCCCACTTTCAGTTTAAGGCAGGCGTTCTCGAACTCCGGGACGAGCTGTCCCATCCTGAAATATCCCACATCCCCTCCGCGGCTGGCGGTGGCGTCCGTTGAGCGCGCCCTGGCGAGCTCTTCAAAGCTGGCCCCGCCGGCAAGTTCCGCCTGGACCGCCCTCGCCTCTTCTTCGGTAGCTACAAGTATGTGGGACGCCCTCCACAGTTCCGGCGTCTTAAAATCATCTTTGTGGTCTTCGTAAAACTGCGTCACTTCCCCGTCGCTTATCTGTATCTTGTCATCGACTTCGTTCTTGAGCAGTTTGGTGATCAATATCTTCTTCTTCGCCTCTTCCAGTATATCCTTCACTTCCCGGTCCCTGTCGATGCCCTTCCTGACCGCCTCCTCATAGAATATCGTCTCCATGACGTACTCGTCCAGGAACCGCTTTTTATTCTTGTCCGCGATGTCCCTGTAATAGGCTGGAAGCCGGGCTATCCGGCGCTCGAAGTCCTTCGTGGTTATGGCCTTATTGCTGACGTTCGCAAGCACCTTATCGCCGGTGCCCTTCTTCCCGCAACCCGCCGATATCAGGCCGATGGCAAGGGCCATGGATATGCCGATGCTTATAGTAACAGGTGATAATCTTCTCATAATAGCAATATGATAGCATAAATACGCGCCGTCTTCAAGGCCGTTTTTTTTGCTGGCTAAGCCAGTAGAATCCTACGATTTACCGAGCACAGAAAATTTGAGGGTCCCATCCTAGGTCGCCCTAAAATTTTTCGTCTTCTATCCGGTCCCCTCTCCGGTGGGGTATCTCCCATGGGCAAATTTTTACGGGTCCTGCCGCTCCCTCGCCTTTTGTTCTATAGGGGCTGTGACCGATGAGGCGTAGTGCGATCCGATCGTGGTATAGCACATCGCCGTAGCGCCCCTGTGCGACAAAAGGCTCGGTCGCGTCACCCGTAAAAATTTTATCATTCGCTGCCGCACGAAGGGTACTGTGAACGGCCATTAGAATTTTTTCGGCAATACCTGCTATCCCTTATCGGTGCACAAGGTTCGCCTTCGTGTGAGTTGCTAATCAGGATAGATAACCTTCGGCGAAATCCGCCGAAGCACCCGGCCTATTTAGCATTGAATGCGAAGGCGGAATTTACGTCGAGCGAATGCAGGAACTGACCGAGGCAAGAGATGAAAGGATATATGCACCCGTA